>CALCCV010000403.1 GCA_937900305.1 uncultured Pseudobdellovibrionaceae bacterium
GTGTTCAACCCAAGCTATTGAATCCACAGGCGACCGACAAATTATAGAAAGAGGCACCTGTGCGTCTAAAAGATTCGCAACTCCCCCGGATTTTCGGCACTCGCCACCCTTGGACGAAGTCATCATCCTTGCGGTTGAGACGTTCCATTGGCCATTGGCCCTCTCGGGCACGACGACTTCTCACTTTGGGACTGTCTCACGGTCTGATCATTGCACCTTCCAGAAATGAAGCTCGGCTCGAAGTGAGTCGCGACTGGAGATTTTATGAATCAGCCTTCTCGAAAAAAAATACAAACACTTCTCGCAACACCTCTCTTGGTCGCAAGCAGCGCCTTGGGTTTAGCGGCCCTAGGTTTTGCCGTCGGAAAATTTTCTTCTCAAACCACCGCGGCTCTTTTTAAACCGGCAGACCGAACCGAAGGTCAACTTCACAGTGCCTCTCTCAGCGAAGAAGAAGAGATCGCGAAAGAGATCGCCAGCCTTTTTCAAAGCACCGTGAGAGTGCCTCCCATCCCTGGATCCAAACTCGTGCGTCGGCCTGTTTTCGCAAAGGATCAAAGCTGTGTGAAGGCTACATTTAGTGTGAATGAAAATCTGCCAGAGTCATTCAGAGTCGGCATCTTTAAGTCATCTTCACCTTACAATGCGATTGTTCGATTCGCCAACGACGGACCTTTCGGCTCGGATCAATCAAAGGGAGCACGCGGAATGTCGATCAAACTTTCGGGAGTTAGCGGAGACAAAATTCTCGAAGGCGAAACACTAGCAAAAACTCAAGATTTCGTAATGCAAAACTATCCCATCTTTTTTACCAAAACTGCTGCGGATTTTTTAGCCTTTACTCAGTCGGGATTGAGCGGTGATCCCATTCAGCAAAAGCAATTCGCTGCGGCTCATCCCGAAACCAAACGCATTTTGGATCTCATTGACGCCGAAGTTTTGTCGGATCCTCTAGATGGGACCTATTGGACACCCACCCCCTATAGGTTTGGTGATCGCGCCATGAAATACATGGTGAAACCTTGCGCTCCACCGCCCCCGACCAATAGCAAACCCCGCGTTGGCGAGCACTATCTTCGTGAAAACTTGATGACTCACAATGCGCTCGAGGACTCTTGTTTTGATTTTATGATTCAACTGCAAAAGGACGAAGCGAGCATGCCGTTGGACGATGCCACCGTCCTTTGGAGTTTGGACGAATCTCCGTTCATCCCGGTGGCCAAGATTCAAATTGCAAAGAACCAAGATCTTAAATCCACCGCTCGCCAAGAGGCCTGTGAGTATCTGTCCTTCACGGGCTGGCACGCGCTGCCCGAACACGAACCTCTCGGCAGCATCAATCGCGCTCGCAAAATCGTTTACAAGACGCTCGCCGAATTTCGTAGGTTGCACAACCCAAAAATGCCGAAATCCGAGGACAGCGCCGTTGAGCTTTTCAATGCCCAGTGACCAGAGAGGTGATCAGTGAAATCAAAAAACGATAAAAAGAACACTTTCACACGCCGAGATTTTTTAAAATCCACTTCGACCGCTGCCGCTGCGGCAACGTTGGGCTCGACCTCGGCGCTGGCCAAAATCAACGCCGCCGGTGTAGTGGACACGGTGATCACGAGTGCCGCAATTCATCCCGCCATTGGCGTGGCTCGCGTGGGAAATTCTTCAGCTGAAGATGGTTTTTTCATTGGGCCTGAAGTTTTGCAACCACCCAAAACTTTAGAAAACGAAACCCGCGATCCGCTTGGTGCACTGAAACGACAAGCCGCGCGTTTTCGAATTTTTGGCTACAATGCCGCAGGACAAGTGGTGCGAGAACTCACTGGTTCAGAGGCACAAATCACCTGGAGTGTTCACTTAGCCAATAAAAAAGCGGCTTGGTATCGTTTCATCGTGGCCATGGATTTGCCCGAAGCTCAAGAGATGCAAGTCATTCGCCGAAATGCCGATATCAAAGGTGACGCGCGCCGAACTTTAGTGATTGATCCGGGTCCCGTCGAAATAAAAAGCACTGATAAAATCAAAACCAAACGCCCATTCCCCAAACAGAAAATTTTTGGAGCCGAAGTCTCGCTGGGTGAATTGCGCACGGATGATTTCGGTCGGCTGTTGGTGCTCGGCGGGCTGGGCCAATCGGGATCACTTCCCAACAAATTGGTTTACGATGAAAATGAATTGGATTCTTTCAACAACGCCAACGGTTGGTATGACGACACCTCCGATGGTCCTGTCAATGCGACTGTCATTTTTGAAGGGCGCGAAATCATCGCGAAGGGAGCGTGGGTGGTGGTTGCACCCCCTAACTACGCACCCGATGTTTTGGGCTGGCGAACTCTCTATGACCTTCTCGTCGACACGTTCATCGACGCCAAAATGATGGCCGAGCCTCAGCGAACTTCCTTTCAATCTGATATTTTGCCAATCTTGCAAAGACTTTCGGAATTGCAGTGGGTGAACAAAGGGTTTGCTGACACCTACGGGAGAAACTCGCCACTGGATTTTAGTGACCCCGCGGTTCTCAGGCGGCTGGCCCAACTGGACGACGAAGTCGTCACTCACGCCAGTGGGGTCGACACCCCTGCGGCCCGTCGCCAAAAAATCTATCAGCTCTTTCGAAATCCCGAGGTGGACGCCGAAGATCGAAACCAATGGCCGTTTTTATATGGTGATGCCTATGGAACTTTTGAAAAATCTCCGCGAAACTGCTTTGCGGTCTCGGGGACGATGCAACGACATCTCAAACGATGGGCTGAAGGCAACTTCATCAGCGACTACTCTGAATCTGCAGCGACAGAGTCGCTGCCGCTCGACAAAGTCGATCCCGCCTTACAACCGGCAATTTTGGATCGAGCGGCCTTGCAATTTTGTTTGGCCGATGCGTTTCATCCTGGTTGCGAAGTCACTTGGCCGATGCGCCACGCTTCGCTGTACAGCGAACCCTTTCGCATTCGTCGGCGGGCCGTCGACCAGCCCGAAGCGGATCTTGGCCCGCTCCTTTCGGCGAAGGTCGCCCTCGACAAGACCGTCCAAGAGCAAGGTCCCGGCGATTTGACAAAATGGATGGCGGTTCCCTGGCAGGGCGACACGGTGTTTTGCCGCTCCGGTTACGAACCCGATTTTGATCCTTACCTTTTGACCTTTTGGCCCGCGCGGGTTCCCAACCACGTACTGGCGCAAGAAGATTATGAGATTGTCATCAATCAACAGCTCAAGCGAGAAGTGCGGCTAGCCGCTTTCAAAAATCGTGTGCACTGGGTGCGCCATTGGCACGGCCGACCCGCCGATCAGATTTTACAAATGGTCAGCGGAATTTCACGCATCGGAGTCATTGAAGCCCGCAGCGGAATTCGCAATGATCCCGATTTTCCTGCGGTGATGTTTGTGGAAACTTTACCTGCTGATATGAAGTCGCCCACCGCGGGCCCTTTGGGACAAGGCACCCGCGGCGTGCCGGCCTCAAAAGGCCCTGTGGATCCCGTGCAACAAGCTGGCTGGGAAAATCTCGAACAGCTCGAAGCCTTTCGCCGAGCAAAGAAGCGCCGATGAAAAAATTTGACGCCGTTGTTATCGGAGGCGGCCCGGCGGGCACTGTCACCGCGCACTCGCTGGCCCGCCAAAACTTTCGAGTTTTGCTCATTGACCCAACCAACTTTCAAAAGAAATCATCTCGGAAAATTGGCGAATCTCTGCCAGCTGCTGCGCGGCCGCTTTTGCGCCACCTGGAACTGCTGGACGTGGTTGAAAATGGCTCCCACTCCGCCTCTTACGGCAACGCTTCCGCGTGGGGTCAGGACCAGCTGCAAACTCAAGATTTCATTTTAGATCCGAATGGATTGGGCTGGCATTTGAACCGCACTCAATTTGAAACGGATTTGCGAACTCGCGCCGAAAACAGCGGCGTTGAAATTTGGCGCACCAGCCTGCTCGATTTCGAAAATATTTTGACACCGAAAAACTCAAAGGAGTTGCGCTCTTCCAGGTGGAGACTCAAGACCGACTGCGGAATGGCACGAACCCCTTGGCTCATCGATGCCACCGGGAGAGGCGCCGTTGTTGCCCGCAAAATCGGAGCTTCGCGCACCAAAGAAGATTCGGCCATGACTTTGTTTCAATGGTTTGGCACCAGCGCCGCTGACACGGACTCAAGAACCTTAGTGGAAAGTCGACCCGAGGGCTGGTGGTATACGTCTCGACTGCCAGATCACTCGCGCGTCTTGTCTCTGCAAACTGATCCCTCGTTGGTGTTGGAACTGTTGCACTCCCCAGGCCTGTGGCAAAAACGCCTAAAGGAAACTCGACACATCGGCGCCACCCTTCATAGGGCCGAACCGTTAACGGAATTGCGCTGCGTGGATGCTAGCTCTGCTCACCTTTCGACGTTTGCTGGCGATGGCTGGCTCGCCGTCGGAGATGCCGCTCTTTCATTAGACCCGATTTCTTCGCAAGGCCTTTTCAACGCCATCTACACCGGGCACAAAGCCGCCCAGACGATCACAAACGCCCTTGAACTCGCCGAAAACTCCGAGCTGTTCGTGAGAGATTTTCAAGATCGCTTGAGTGAAATTCACCAAGCCTACCTCCGCAACCGCAGATTTCTGTATCTGAGCGAGCAGCGTTGGCCGGAAGAGAAATTTTGGCAAGAGCGACACCGAGAAGCACTTCTAGCCCCCGAACACGCCGCCGGTCTGAGGCTCGCCCGCTAAGATGTGAAGCTTCCCTGAGTCAGTTCAAAGCGGCAAAGAGCAAAGCGAGCAATGGAGCGAGGCCCTGAATCACCGCGCCTCGCAAATTGCGCGCCGAAAAAAACAAAACGATCGCCGCTGCCAGCATGGACGCACAGGCATAGATCACCAAAGCTTGCCCCACGCCGTCTGCCTTTTCGCAAATCTCCATTGAGATTCCGATCGCACCCGCCAGCGCCAGGAATAAGTTATAAAACCCTTGATTGAAAGCAAAAAGCCGATTGGCTTGCGCCTGCTCCTGACTGAGATTAAAAACGCGATTGGTTTTGGGCTTTCCCCACAGCACACTTTCCAACACAAAAATATAAATGTGAATGACCGAAGCAAGCCCGGCAAATATCAGTTCTAGCGTTGTCACCATTCTGCTATCGCGCCCTCGGTTTGAACCCAACGGGCGCGCCTCCTCAGCTAATTTTAGCTTACGCAAGTCCTAGCGAATACCGCCGGCTTGACCATCGTCTTTGCCTTCCACTCCACCTTCACCTGGGCGAGCCCCTGGAGGTCCCGGAGCTCCAGGAAGTCCCGGTGTGGGCGGAGCCGGTGGTGGATACCCCGGAAATGGAGGAGGCAATGGATTCGCAATCGGATTGCCACCGCCAGACCCTTTATTTCCGCCATTTCTCTTCTTGTACTTT
>CALCCV010000404.1 GCA_937900305.1 uncultured Pseudobdellovibrionaceae bacterium
CATACCAGCACCACACAAATACTCCATCAAAGGGTATTAACATCTATTCCTTCGGTCTAAAGCCAGAGGATCTCCAGCCCTCTGGATCCTGCAACTTTAGTCGTATCGACAACGCGGTTCTCAATCTTACATTGACTCCCGCAACATTCTTGACGAATGTGAACAAGCTTGGTGCCAATGCTGATTCTTCAACTATCAGCACAGTTGAATTCAAGCAGTCATCTGCAAATGTCAACATCTACGCCGTGAACTACAACGTTCTCCGCATCATGAGCGGTATGGGTGGACTTGCCTACAGCAACTAAAGATCCAAATATTTTTTAAAAAATCAAAGAAAAAACCAACGGCTTGAGGCAAATGCCTTGGGCCTTTTTTTACTCTCCCACCAAAAAATCCACTCGCACTTCCTCTTCCCCGATTTCCACGGCGTGAACCACAGAGTTCGCAGTCTCGCTCAGCGAAAATTTTGGCAATTGCACAACGCCTTCTCGTTTTTGAATGAGATTTTGAATGGCGGATTGCATTTGCGAAACTGGCATTCGACCATAGCGTCGGTGTTTTGCTGGCGTGCGAGCCGAAAAACCGACTTTGACGTGAGAAGCCTTTGCCTGCCACTGCCAAGTCAGTTCGTTGCGGAGAACCTGCCAGCGCAACCAACCTTGGGTCGAAACGTTGGCAGCCAAAAATTCGATCGGTGACTGACTTTGAGATTCTTTTGCAAACACCGCTCCTTGAACCAAAGCGGTGACTTGAAGTTCTGGCGTCGAAGCTTTTGCCAAAGACGTCGACGAACTCTGCGCGGTTTGAATCGTCTCTTGCAAAGATTTAAAAACGAATTCAGTGTTTTTCTTAAAACTCATTAAGTCTGGAAAAATAAAAAACTGCAGAAATCGAGACCCCAAAAGTTTTTTGAGACTGGTTTCTTGATTCAGTGACCGTTCGGTCCGCAGCTGCGTTTTTGAAAAGCTCTCGATCAATTTGCCTTCAATGACGGATCGAGGCAATATCAGCGAAAAAAAATCCGGCTTGGGTTTTGGAAAATGCGTCAGAGGCTGACCATTGTGAGCCACCAACCAAAAACCATCTCCACCGTCCTCATTGATCTCAAGCTGTGTCACGCGTGGAAGATCGTGACTTTGCAAAAGTGTCTGAATTTGTGTGTTCAACTTGTTTTGCAAATCCACCGTCAGCTTTTGCAAAGGAGCAACCAGAGCCTTTTGAATTTCAGCCGCGAAGCCCTGCGGTTGCTGAAGAATTTTTTCAATTTCCTTTTGCAACAGCGTTTCGATGCCCTGAGCTCCGTCGCAACCTTCCACAGTCAGCTGCCAATTTAGCGATGAACTCGAAAGTTGGAGTCCCACCAAACTTGCGGTGAACAGACCTTCATTCCCTTTTTGTAAATGAATCACTCCGCGCGCCTGTAAGCCCGACAAAACCTGTGCGTGCAATCCGCGGCATTGCGCATTCAATTCCGCATTGACGATGACCGAACCCACTTGCCGACGGATCACGCCTTTGGCAATCAACTGATCTGATTGCAACTCCACCTTCAAATCCTGCGCTGTGAATGAGATGTTCCCCAGCGTCTCCGCCGTCAGCGCCAGCTTTCCAGTCACTTGCAATGAAGATTGCGAAAATTTAATTGGAAATTCGCCAGCCTGGAATTGCAATTCCGGCCAGGACCGCGACTCTGAGATGGCAGGCTCTTTTGCCATCAGAGCGTTCACCTTCGCCCACGGGACATAGAGAGCGTACTGCGCTTCACCTCTAGACCCAAGACCTATCAATAATGAGAATAACCCAACCGACAAGAACCCAACCCAATGATTCATGTTATAAATGGTAGCGGTGGTTGGTTTGGAATTCCAGTTTCTAAATAAAAATTATAGAAAGAACTCGCAGAACACGAAGTCACATTCGAGCGTTTCAACGTTAAGTTGGTTGCTAGTGTTGATCTTGTTTTCAGCGGCGGTCTATTTCCTACCCAAGCTGCAAACCTCCTACTCTGTTCGTGATTTTTTGCCAAAGGACTCGACAGTCCTAAAGTCTGACAAGACGATTAGCGAGAAATATCAATTGTTCGAAAAAAGCCCACTGGTCGTGGTTCTGAGCTTGCCAGAAGGTGCTCAGTACAATTGGATGCAAACGAATGCGTTCGCAAATCTGAAAGCTTTGAGCGAAGATCTACAAAATCAACCCCACGTGGTTTCGGTCATCTCGCTGCCTTCGCTCAAACTGCCACTGAATATGAAAAACGAATTGAAGATACTGACCTTAAGTGAGGTTGAAGATTCTTCTCAGCGGGATTCATTGCTGAACAATCCAATGATTGTTCCCCAAATTCTCGCAAAGGACTATAGAACGACCGCACTTTTTATTGATGTTGAACCCCTCAAGATCAAAGAGCTCGGTGTTTTTTTGAAGGGTCTTGACTCACGCATTCGCCTACAAGTGCCGTTCGCCAGAGTTGAACTGGGTGGTGCTCCCGCCGTCCAATCCCAATTGAACCAAAGTTTGCGGGATGAATTGGGACTGATGGCCCTCATGTCATTTGTACTCTTTGGCGGAGCTATTTTTATTATTTATCGATCTTTGAGCATGGCCGCTTTTGTCGGGGCAGTGATCATTGTGGCGAACGTCCTTTGTTTTGGATTGTTGAGTGCCTTAAAGATTCCCGTTAGTATTTTGCTGAGCTGTCTGCCATGCTTGATTGCGATCGCAGCGGTATCTCAAACTGTGCAGTGCTTCGATCGCTGGCGAGAACGCAATCCGCATCAAATGCACCCCCGCAATCGCGCCAAACGCAGCCAAGATCTCATTCAAGAAATGTTGTGGCCGAATTTTTTAGCCAGCCTTTGCACCGGAGTTGGATTTTTGGTTCTGACTTGGAGTGGCGTTCCTGCCATCTCTCAATTCGCCACTGCCACCACCCTCGGCATCGGTGTTACATTTTTAATAACTCAGTGGGCACTGAGCCAAGGTTTAGCTTTTGTAACACCTCCAAAAATGAAGCCACTGCTGGGTCGGTACAAACCGATGGCTTTGATCCTTCGCCATGCTAAGCTCGTGCTGGCTGTCTGCACTTTCTTGTTTGTCTACTCGCTCACTCAGTTGGCCAATTTGAACTTCAGCGGCCAACTGTTCAGCGACTTACCTAAGGCCAACGCGTCCCGAGTCGCCACCGAAAAGGCCGACGCTCAACTGGGTGGATTGATCAACGTCGAATATGATTTGGCAGCCAACGTAAATTTTTGGAAGGACTCCAAAAAACTTTTCGGTTTGCGAAATCTTTGCCACCGATTCAAAAATATTCCGGAAGTGAAATCTTGCCTCTCTAGTTACGACCTATTGAAGGATTTTCCCATTCTTTCCTCTGGAAGCCTGGCAGAATCGGCATTTTTATTTTCACTGACATCGCCAAATATCTTAGCTTCGTTTTTAGCAACGGACTTCAGTTCGGCTCGGCTTCAAATTCGAACCAGTGATTTAAACTCGAACGAACTCGCCCGCGTGCACGGCGCGATTGAAAAAGAATTACGGGCCACCTTTAAGGAGGCGATCATTTCCAAAGGTGGCATGGGGCACACCACTCATCGACTCAACAATGATTTAGCTCGTGACATGGTCTTGAATTTTTGGCACAGCCTTTTAGTCATCGGGCTGTTTTTGATTTTTGTCTTTCGCTCTCTCAAGTGGGCGTTGGTGGCATGTCTTCCAAATTTGATTCCGCCCGTATTTTTGATCGGCCTTCTGGGGACCTTCGATATTCCTATCAAACCCGGACTGGCCCTCGTGTTTTCGATCACTTTAGGTATGGCGTTTGTGAATACCATGTATCTGCTCACTAAACTGAAGCGCCTCCGAACTTTGCAAGGACCACACCGCGGCTTGATTCGAATGACATTTCAAAGTGAACTTTATCCGTGCCTCAGTTCGTCGATGATGGTGATGATGGGTTTCACTGCATTTTTTCTATCGAACTTTGCCGTGAATCAACAGTTCGGTTTGTTCACAATCGCGGCACTTGGTTTTGGTTTGATTGGCGATCTTGTTTTTCTCCCCGCCTTCGTCAAAACATTTCCGCAAAGCCTGGGACTTAAAAAACTTCCTTCCGCCAGCGCTTTTCGCAAAGCGAAGACTGGCATTCATCATCACCCAGCTCCTCCACCACATCAACCCAGTCAGGAGAGACTTATGGTCACACCTCCACAATTGCCAGTTGAAACCGTTGCCGAACGAAGCAAACGCTGGCCCGGCACAGAGCGAATCGCCAGCGGAATTTTGATTTTTTTCAGCCTTGGTCTGGCACTAACTCCATCGATCTCGGAAGCAAAATTAACAATCAACAAAAACGAAGCCACCGCACTTTTGGGTAAAACCCGAGACCTTTTGGACACCCGACAAGAGCAATTTCAGCTAGCCCTTACGACCCATGAAAAAAATGGCAGCGATACGTTTCGACGCTTGGAAGTTTGGAGTCTGAGAAAAAATGGAACTCAATTTCTAAAAGCCAAAGTTCTCGAACCCAAAGACGTCAAAGGGCTGACTTTTCTTGCTCATATTCAGAAACAAGAAGACTCTCAGTGGCTGTATCTTCCCTCGTCAGGCCAAGTTCGAAGAATTTCTTCTGACGGAGGCGACGGCGCCATTCTGGGATCCGAGGTCACCGCCGAGGATTTAAATTCGGCGGCTCTGCGGTCATCTCGCATCAAGCTGCTAAGCAAAACGGCCACCACCCTCACGCTCCAAGTGGCTCCCGAGCGAAACAAAAGCGTTTATTCCCAAGCGCTAGTCGTTATTGATGCTAAGACCTCTCTGCCTAACGAAATCACCTACTATCAAAAAGACAAAGCCGTAAAGTCAGTCACGTTTCAAAACTTTAAAAAATGGCCCAATGGAAAATTCCGAGCCGAAAAAGTCACCATTTTAAATTTGTTGACGAAACGGTCCAGCACGATCGCGCTCACTCCGCCGGGAAAGAAGAAAGACAAAATTTCCGAAAACTTGTTCTCAGTCGCCTCTCTCTCGAGTGGCGATTGACATGATCCTGATATTGAGCCGGATGAAAGATCTTGAAAACAGCCATCTGTCGCCTACGACGACAAAACTGAAAAACTTAGGATGGAGTTCCGCACGGCGGGTTCTGTGAGGAGCTTGCTCTGACCAGATGGGAGGAGTAGGTTTACTCAATGAGGATGTTCGTTTTGCATACTTTTTTATTATCATCCATGGCAATCGCATCTGACGTACATCGAACCTGTTATATCAAGCCGTGCGAGATCAAAGGAGACTTTGATGGAGACAATAGATTAGACACAGCCGTTCTTGTCTCAGATGAACAGGTCAAAAGAGGCATCAAAATCAGTTTTGCCAACAAGAAATCTGTTATCCTCGGCGCGGGAGAGCCCATTGGAAACGGCGGCAACAATTTCGACTGGATGGACCGCTGGACTTTACACAAAGGAAAAATTAAACAGGGATCGACCGAACCGAAAGGGCCTCCAACCCCAAAAGGCGACTCGCTTCTTTTAGAAAAAATGAATTCAGCCTCGGGGATTGTCTATTGGAATGGATCCGAATTTGAGTGGTTTCAACAAGGTGACTAAATTGACTTGATTGAAGCAGGATCGGCGCACGGTTTCGCTGGGGCTACAGGACTCTGCAAACTTTCCTCAAAATTTCGATCCATAAAAAGGTTTGACCCGACTCACTAAAGGTTTTTTTGCTACTTCGTACCTTAGCGCGGGAATGCAAATGCATTTTTTCAGGCCTCGGCATCTTTTCTGTACTTGTTTGGAGCAGACTTATTGACTATTTCCAATCTCAAAAGTTCGAATGCAAATCTGAGGACTCCAATTGAAAAATA
>CALCCV010000405.1 GCA_937900305.1 uncultured Pseudobdellovibrionaceae bacterium
CCGATTCAACATCGAACGGGTTGCCGAGCGTGTGGGCCAGAAAAATGGCCTTGGTTTTAGGGGAGATGGCTTTTTCAATCGCGTCCAAAATGCGAGCCTGGACATCCGCATCTAAAGCACTGACCCGAATCCGATCTACAACCACAAATAATCATCGAGTCTTTGCAGCAAATGAAGCGCCGGAAAAATACGATGCTGATTTTGTCGATCGCGCAACAACTGATAGATGTCATGGGCATTGGCTTTGACGACGATAGAAGTCTGCACTTTGTAATCATCGCGGCCCAGCTGAACGCTCACTTCATCGGACCGGTGAATGGGTATTTTTGCGATTCCAGGCATCTCAAACTCCCTTCGGCAAGTCGGGTGGGATTTTTACCTCGCGCCGGTGTTTGTTTTTGAAAACTGCAAAAGGCGCGCCGATGGTTTCAAAATTTTAATGGGAGTGAATAAAGTCTTTCACAAAGTTCGTCGCCGGCTGGTTGAGAATTTCGTGGGGAGTTCCCACTTGTTGAACGGCACCGGCGTTCATAACGACCACGCGATCGCTCATTTGAAAGGCTTCAGCTTGATCATGCGTGACGTAGATGAGAGTCAAACCAAGTTCTTTCTGCAAACTGCGAATGTCTTTTCGCATTTTTTCTCGCAGTTTGGCGTCGAGGTTGGAGAGGGGTTCATCTAATAATAGAATGCGAGGTTTCATCACCAGACCTCGGGCCAGAGCGACTCGTTGCTGTTGTCCTCCCGAGAGCTGATGGGGCATTCGTTCACTCAATAAATCCAATTCGACCTTTTTTAGAACACCCATCACCTCCGATTGAATGACTGACTTTTCAATTTTTTTAAGGCGCAGGGGATAGGCGACATTTTCAAAAACATTCATGTGCGGCCACACGGCATAAGATTGAAAAACCATGCCGACGTGTCTTTTTTCGGGAGGCAGAAAAATTTTAGCTTTGGCATCTGAGACCACTTCATTGTCAAAGCGAAGCGAACCATGAGTGTTGCGCTCAAGTCCTGCGACCATTCGCAACGTCGTTGTTTTGCCGCACCCGGAGGGTCCCAAAAAACTGACAAACTCACCTTCGTTCACGGTTAGGTTAAAAGACCTTACGGCCCAAACGTCGACACCATACAATTTTCCAATTTCGTCGAAGTGAACCTGACTCATATACCGTACTTTCCTTTTGAAAAAATCTTCAGCAAAAAGTTGAGCGCGAGGATGAGACCCACCACCAGCAGCGAGAGAACCGCGGCGCCTCCGCCCCCTACGTCAGAATACTCTTGCAGAGAAAACAGCAGGGATCCGATGGTTTCGTTTCCGGGGCCAGCGAGTAACACACTCATAGTCAGTTCACTCACCACGGGCATAAAAACCAAGAATGCGGCGGCAACAGCGGCAGGCTTGAGGATGGGTGCATAGATTGTCGTCAGCACTTGCCAGGAGTTGGCACCTGCGACTCGCGCCGCTTCTTCCAAACTTTGATGCACTTGAGAGTAGCCATCGGCAACGGTCTTTTGCGCCAAACTCATGTATTTCACAACGTAGGCGATGAAGATCAGTGAGAGCGTATTATTCAAAGCAGGGCCGAAGCCCCAGATGCCTCGACCAAAAGAAATGATCAGAGCCAAGGCAACGACGGTTCCCGGAGTTGAAAAAGGCAAGGTCAATAAAACTTGTCCGAGTGTTTGGGTGCGCCAATCGTGTTTGCTTTGCAGAAATCCCCACCCCAAAGAAAAAAATGCACAAAAAAGTGCGGCGGCAAGTCCTAAACCCAATGAATGAAAAATGGCTCGGTGTGTTTCTTCGGTTTCAAATAAAACTCGGTAAAAATTTGTGAATCCCAAATTTTCTAAGGTTAAAATACCTTGTACGCGACTGAATGCCGATAGTGCTATTCCGGCTAGTGGCAAGACAAACAGCCATATCCACAATCCCATCAACACAGTAAAAACGGGCCATCGCCATGAGCCAAGCTCCATCAAAGAAGCGCGCGCTGTTTTACCTGAAACCATGGCAAATCTGGATTTCACCAGAAGGCGATTGGCCACCAAGAGTAAAATCAAAGATCCGAGCATCAACAGGACTGACAGCGCAAATGCGATCTCAAGACCGTTCGTTGTTCCCATTCGTTGGAAAGAGTAGATCTGCGTCGTCATGAGATAGATTCGGCTCGGAGTGCCGATCAGTGCGGGAACACCAAAGCTCGCGGCGGTCGCAAGGAAGGAAAGTAAAAATCCGTGGGCGAGTGCTGGCCGCAAAAGGGGAAGATTGATTTGCCAAAACACACGCAACGGTGAAGCTCCCGAAAGGCGGGCCGCCTCTTCGAAAGAAGAGTCCATTTTGTCGAGTGCCGTTAAGGTTCCCAATAAAACGAAAGTGAATAAAAAACTCGCCTCCACCCAAACCAAGCCGGCAAAGGAATAGATATTCAGTGAAAGTCCCAGCCACTGGTTGAGAACGCCGCTCGAAGGATTTGCTAAAATAATCCAGCCGATCGCTCCGACATAGGGTGGAATCGCATAAGGAAGACAAAACATCGAACGAAATTTTTCGCGAAAGGGGAGGTCGGTGCGAGTGATGAGCCAAGCCAGCGGCAGGCCCAAAATTAAACAAAGGATGCCAACGCTAGTGGCAACGGCAGTCGTATTTAACAAGGCC
>CALCCV010000406.1 GCA_937900305.1 uncultured Pseudobdellovibrionaceae bacterium
GGTGCATGAAAAAAGCTTTCGATGGGCACCCAGAATGACTTACGTTATTGAAAAAATTGAAGTCAGTGAGAATACCTTGAGTTCGTTTTCGTTTGAGGAGAAGTCAGTTCGAATCGGAATGGCCGCAGAACTGTTTCGAACTCGATTGGCAATCGACTATGCCACCTCATTGCAGATTTCAGAAAAACAGCCATTTCGCGACAATTTAGAAAAGGCAAGTCTTTACAATTTCGAAGTCTCCTACTGTTCTGGCGAGGCGAATTTACTTGGGCTCCCTCTCGTTCCTTGCTGGGGACTTAACTATTTAGTTTCTAGTAATACGGCATCGCTCAAACCGGAGCTTAATGCCGACACAAAGGCCAGCCTTGAGCGCAAAGAAGTTTCAACTTTTGTTTCATTGTATTTCGGTGGAGATTTTCGGCGATGATACCGGAACTTTTTTTTCTTTTTATTTTGGATTTTTCGGGATCAATGTACCAGCAGGTAAACAGCGTGCCAAAGTATCAGTTGGTGCAACAAAATATTCAGGCTTTGATGAACTCAAATATCAACGTGGCCTCTTCTTCGGGGGTGCTTACGTTTGGATTGGATGCAAAAAAAGGCTGTGAAGATTTGCGTTATCAGGATGAACCGACTCGGGGCGTATCCCAATTGGTTAGAACTTTTCGTCCTGGAAATTTTTCAAAGACCCCGCTGGCCGAAGCGATAAAGAGGGGAACTGATCTTACCATTGAGAGAAACGTAAAACGAGTGATCGCCTTTTCTGACGGCGCGGATTCCTGTGGCAAGGATCCCTGTCAGCAGCTCATTGCTTCTAACGAAAAACTCCGCCGCGTTAACCGCGTTATGGAAATGACCTTCATAGGAATTGCGTTAAAAAAGGATTCAGCCAAATTTGAGTGTTTTAAGAAACCAATGAGTAACTTCAAAATCAACTTTTTCGAGATTGGAACTTCTGCCCAGGCTCAGGAAATTTTAACAAGTATCCCTGAGGCTAAGCCCTTGCCTCCGAAAAATCCCTTCGGAGTTTTGGTTGTAAAAGGCGCACCCCCTGGAGTTGAGTTTTCGGCCTTGCCAGCCCCACAAGACAAATCGCCTGCGGTTTGGTGGGGAGCTTACGAACACACGATGAGGCAAGGAACTTACGCAATCAAGGCCCTGTATCCAAAAACAAAAAAGGTCACGACAACCGTGCGGTCTGAGGACTTTACAACTCTCTATTGGGCTGATTTTTTCTCCCGTCCGAAGGCCACCCTTAAGATTTCGAATTCCGAAATCACCGTTCTCTTAAGTCCCATGGAGCAAACGAAGCAGATGCACAGAAATGTGCAGCCGATTTTAATTGAGGGTTCTCTCATCCAGACCGTGCGCCCACAAACAATAAGTTTGCCATTTGGAGATTGGCAGCTTGAGATTCTCTCGCCACCATGGCTTAAAAAATTGGAGAAGCAGTTTCTTTCCCTAGGTCCTGACGAAAGTAAGTCTTTTGATCTCATTAAGGGATTTGGATTACACTTTGACGCGGTATCAGACTTAGAATTGCGATATGTCGTGGAAACCTCGAATTCAAATCGATTTTACATTCAAAAGGGGGTCGAAAGAATCCCTCTATCTTCGTCGGATATCTTAAAATGGGTCAAGTCGGCTCCTTAATTCCTTTCCCACTTTGAGACACTGAGTACTTGCTCTAGGCAGACTTTCCCAAAAGTTTAGTGATTTCTGTAAAGAAATAGCGTGTTATTCCGATCTATCCGCTCATGAAAACTGCTTTGCGTTTTAAAAATTCAGAGAATGACTCTGGCCACACTAAATCCCTATTACTCGGCACTCTGGCCTTACTGTCTCTCCTGCTTTGTTCCTGTGCCTCTAAGATGTTGATTCAGTCTGAACCTCCCCAAGCGGAAGTTTCGGTTAAAGTCGAAGGACGCAGTGACAAAGTCAAACTCGGTCAGACTCCGCTGGAGATTAGTGAAACCCAGTTGGCCGAGAAGCTAAATCTGACTGCCGACTCAACACAGTGGATTCAAATGGTCTTAGAAAAAAAAGACTACGCCACAAGGGAAGTTCTTTTGCCATCAAACAGATGGGGAGAAAGATCCAAGACCGTGAAACTGCTTCTAACTCCTAGTGCAGAAAAGTCCACGATCGTCGAAGAAGTACTTGCGCATTTCTTCAACGCAAAAAAATTCGTCGATACGAAGCAGTTTGAGCAGGCTCATGGCGAAATTGATCGTGTGCTTGCCATTGATAGCAAATCTGCAAAAGCACTCAATATGAAGGCCGGAATTTATTTCGTTGAGGGAAAGCTTGATGAAGCCAAGAAACTTTACCGCGAGGCTCTCAAAGTGGATCCAAATTCATCAGATGCTATTAAGATGCTAGAAAAAATTCAGAACTTAAACGGAGCAGGGCAATGAAGACCTATTCATTTTCATTGGCCATTCTATTTGTGCTTTCGACTGTTGGCGTAGCACGTGCCGAACCGCAACAGCTTGAGGCTCATCTGATCGAGCTTCAGGGGCGAATTGGAGCACAGATCAGTCGCAACCTATCAAACCTAATTGCCACGCGCCTTCCTCCAGCCTCATTTGAGGTCGCTGCCCAAATTCGAGTTGAGGAAATCCCCCTGCCTGCGGCTAAAAAAGACAAAGCAAAAGAACCTGATCAATTGCCGGCAGGACTTGATCTGGGCTCTATTGATGTTCGCGAAGTGATTGATAGTTACAAACAACAAATTCAGGATCTAAAAGTCTTTAAAGAAACCTCAAAAGAGAAAGCGGAAGCGCGCTTTCGGATCACGCGTCTAGAGATATCATTAGGACTTGATAGTCGATATGACGATGCCTACTTAAACCAAATTAAGGATTGGTTTACAAAAACTGTCAGAGCCGACTATGGTGCAAGTGCGATTGTTTCCGTTGAGAGAATGAAGCCGCCGCTCGAAATTTCAACCGAGATGAAGAAGCCGGCAATTTACGATTGGTTGCCGTTTCTTTCGTACTTTGTATTAGCCTTGGCTTTAATACTGTCCGGTTGGTTCCTCGGTCGAGGACTCAAAAAGTTGGGCGAAGGCTCTAAAAAGTTCATTTTTGAAAATGGCCTATTGCCAGAAGACAAAAAAGCTCCGAGTCGCCGAAAAGAAGATTTGGATTTAGAAAAAGTCACAGAGGCGCCAAAACTTGCTCTCCCCAAAGTCTCTCCTCCGAAAACTCTCGAACAAGATATTTCGGGAAAAGTTATTTTTCTTTGTCTGGATTTGGGCGACCAACTCAAAGAACTCGTTAGAGTTTGGTTAGACAATGCCGGAGATGGCTACATAAAAACAACCGTCTTGATTGATGCAATAGTAGGTTTTCGCAAAAAAATGCGCTCCCATGGGGAGGCATTTTCTCTTGAGATTCCTCTCGACAAGGACTTAGCCGCAGCTCATGAGGTCAATATTTTTGAAGCCTATCGGGAAACCGCAAAAATGCCAGATGAAACTAAAGATGAGGTTCTAGATAAGATCTACTGGGACTTATTGAGTATTCGGACCCTCGGTCTCCAATCTATTCGACGACCCTTTGACTATATGAACTCAATGAGCGATCTCGTTTACACAGAAG
>CALCCV010000407.1 GCA_937900305.1 uncultured Pseudobdellovibrionaceae bacterium
AACCTAGCAACCAAAAACCCACATCCGAATAAACGCTCTGCTCTTTGCCTTCGAGTGGCGTCTTTTGAAGCACTTCACACAGCTGTTCGCGGCGACCGGCGTAGTCCTTGTTTAAATCGCACCATTGATAAAAGGGCAGCCACCATGGCAAACCAGATCTGTGGGTGAGGACTTCCCGAATCGTGAGTTCATCATTCGCAATCCATGGCACATGTTCTTTCACCTTGGTTTCTAAATTCCATAAACCCGTTTCAAACGTGTGCATGAAAGCCTGGACCGTAAATATAGTTTTGGTCAGACTGGCCAGATCATAATAGGCGTAAGCTTCGCCGACGGCCACATCACAAAACACTTTGCCGTTGAGATAGGCCCGAACCATCAGCCCCGGCGTGACATCTTTGATTTTGGCTTCGAGTTGATGGATGAGGCTTTTTTCAAATACGCTGTATTTCATTTTGTGTGCTCATTTTCGTGGGGGCTGACGAGGCTTATCGACTGATCATTCTTGAAATCTTATTTATTTCAACAAGATCAAAGAGAAATATCAACTTCAAATCGATCTTTCTGCGACCGCTTCACGGAGACTCGACCACCAAATATCCACGGTTTCTGTCGGTGAGTGTGACCAAAGGGAAATCCTGTGAAAACGGGAATCTTCACTTCCTCGGCAAACCGTTGCAAAACAGGACCAAGCAAAGACCTTTCAGTCCCGGGCTCCAGACCGCCAGAAAAAGTGCCAAAAATCACTGACTTCACATTTTTAAATTCCGAGCACTGCTGAAGCTGGGTCAACAACCGATCAATTCGATACCCACGCTCGCCCACCTCTTCAAAAAATAAAATTTGCCTTTGCGAGTTTGGCAAAAAAGGAGTGCCGATCAGACTGGCGTAGGTCACTAGGTTTCCGCCTAAGGCCACGCCCCTCAAAGCTTTTAAAGAGCGAGCCGCCGAATTCATCGGACGCAATCTTTGGGGCCGAAGGACCGGCGAGCCAGTTAAAATCTCCCAAGTTTCCTTTGCGTGCACGGGCACCAGATTTTGGCCCAACGACAGACGCTCAAGAACGGGTCCATGCAAACTGGGCCAGCCCCACTCTTGCCACAAAAAGGCGTTGAGTGCGGAGATGTCTGACATACCAATCAACCACTTCGGCGTCTTGGGCCTCCGAATTTTTGCAAGCCTGGGCAATAGCCGTTGGCTTCCATAACCACCTCGCAAACACCAAACCGCACTCACCTCTGGATTTTCAAACGCCTGCTTGAGTTGCGCAAATCTAAAATCGTCCGTGTGCGAGTGGAGAAAGTGCCCCTGCAAAATATTTCGCGGAGTTTCGACAACAAAACCCTTGGTCCTCAAAAACTCGACTCCGCGAATTAAGTTTTCAGCAGAGCTGCCAAACCCCGGTGCCACCACCGCCACGCGATCGCCAATCACCAACGGATTTATCTTCGAAGCTGGCTTGGTCACGATGACTTCCTATATTTCTTTTTCGTAGCCATACAGCTTCGTCGGATACTTTCCATCAAAACAGGCAGCACAAAAATCGCCTGCACTTTTTTTCAAAGCGTTAAACATTCCTTCGTTAGAGAGGTAGCGCAATGAATCGGCCTCAATGTACTCTTCAATTTCACGCAGTGAATACTGTGAAGCGATCAATTGCGATTTTTTCGGAGTATCGACGCCGTAAAAACAAGGTCCCGTTGTCGGTGGCGCCGCAATCCGCATGTGAACTTCTTTGGCTCCAGCTTGGCGAATCAGGCCCACGATTTTTCGGCTGGTGGTGCCCCGAACAACTGAATCATCTATGACAATCACTCGTTGACCTCGCAAAACCGAACTCTGTGGATTCAATTTGATTCGCACACCAAAATCGCGAATGTCCTGCGACGGCTGAATGAAGGTTCGACCGATGTAGTGATTGCGAATGATGCCCAGCTCGAACGGAATTTTTGACTGCTGAGAATATCCAAGGGCCGCAGCCACCCCACTGTCGGGAACTGGGATGACGACGTCCGCATCGACTGGCGACTCAACGGCCAGCTGACGACCAAAAGCCTGGCGGGCCGCATAGACACTGCGATCAAAAACCAAACTGTCAGGCCTCGCAAAATACACGTGCTCAAACACACAGTGAGCGCGACGTTGCACCTTTTGAAATTGAACGGAACGAACCCCTTCGTGAGTCACCCACAGAAGTTCACCTGGCTCAACTTCGCGCAAATACTCTGCACCAATTAAATCAAAAGCACAGGTTTCGCTGGCAAAGACATGCGCCACTTCACCACTTGGAAGTCGCATCTGTCCCATCACCAGCGGCCGAAAGCCATAGGGGTCGCGAAAAACCGCCATCCCCTTGTGACCCAAAACCGCCATGCTGTAGGCGCCGTCCAACTCTGGTAGCGTCGCCGCTAAGGCCGTTGGCAAGTCATTGCTGGGGTGACGAGACAAAAGGTGCAACAAAATTTCGGTGTCAGAAGTTCCGTGAAAAATCGCGCCAGTCTCTTGCAGCTGCTGGCGGAGCGACAAGTGATTAACAATATTTCCATTGTGAGCCATCGCGACGGGTCCATTTAACAACAGCGCTGTTAAAGGTTGAGCGTTCGCCAATAAATTTTGGCCTGTCGTGGAATAGCGAACATGGCCAATCGCAGCCTTTCCCGGCAACGTCACCAAATTTTTCTCATTAAAAACTTCAGAGACCAACCCCAGTCCCTTGTGATGCAAATGTTGACCATCGTCGGTCAGACTGACAAGCCCCGCAGATTCTTGTCCGCGATGTTGCATGGAAAACAAGATCGGAAGAGCG
>CALCCV010000408.1 GCA_937900305.1 uncultured Pseudobdellovibrionaceae bacterium
GGTGAAGCTGTCAGATCCAATGACTTCGATGTCGTATTTAAGTTTGGCGATCGGTTTATAACAATTATTTCTTAGAGTTTTGTTTTTTGAGTTTCGATTTTTTGGCGATGAAGGGGAGGCAATTATGAAAACAGAGAAGCAAGAACAAGAGAGAGATTTTCTTTTGCGATTTGTTTTTTTGGGAGTGATGGTGGCGATGACGGCGGCGATGGTGGGTTGTACTCAGCCCCGCGACGTGAAACTCACGGATGACTTGGATCAGTCAAAACTCAATTCGGTATTTTCCATACAAGAATTGAAAACGACGTCCCTGGACGTCGGCACCGAGGCGACGACTTTGGCCCTCGATGAGCGCGACACTTTGAGCCCCTATTACGAAAAGGGCTTGGCAACCGTGCAAGCGGCAACGGTGCCTGAGAAATTCAAATTTCTTTTTAAAAATGTGAGAATGCAGGGAGCTGAGGGGCCGGCCCAAATGGTCTTTCAGGTCACGCAAGACTTTGTGACTTCATTGAGAGTGGTTGCGAATCCCGATCAAATGACCGAGCTTGAGCGAAGAATTGCCATCGTTGGTCCAGGTGGAATTTCACTGGTGCCGGTGCTGAAAGCGCCGGTGATGAAGTTTGGTGTTGTGGAGCGAGAAAAGGATGACAACGGAAATTTGACAAACAAGATGGGCTTGCGGGCGACGGCGACGATCGAAGAAGCGACCCACGTCGTTTTGAGCTTAGTCGAAAGCTCCGTGCGCCAAGTGGCACCCAGCAAAGCCTATGAAGCAGAAAATCGCTCGGTTTTTTTAAGCAAAGGCATTGATAAAAAAGTTATGACTCAGGCCGAACTTGAGCGGACTTTTGGATTGAAAACGGAAGCCCTGCCGACCGAAGACGGCTCGGCGAAATATTTGGTGCGTGTAAATGACAGTCGGTTGAGTTTGTTTTTGGTGACCACGTCGGATTCTGCGCTACTGACGGATGCCGAAAAGCAATCCATTCGGCAGGGACATTATGCCGAAAATTTAGCGCCATGTTCAGAAGAGGTGTTAAAAAATCTCGAGGCCGCCGGGCAGAGCAAAGACAAGTGCGTTCAGGTTTTGCGTGGTGAAGTTGCAATTCGATTTGTTCAACCTCAATTTTCTGAGAGCGTTTCGGGAGCCGATTCAATTCCGGAGTTTAGCTACCAAAGTGCTGCCGGCAACACCCGGACCGATTTTGTTAAAATTGAGCCCAACTCGCAAGTGATTCCGGCCGATGGATCTGTGTTTCGCGGCCTGGTGGCCGTTGGCGATTTGGTTGGACACCAGTTTGTTGTCCGCCGAGTGGTTGAGAACGTTTCAAATAATTTTGTCATTCCGTTGGGGTTTTCCGGTCCGACAAATATTGCCGAGATTGTTTTGCATGACAACAAGGTGGTGGTTCAACGAGTTGAGAGTTTGTTGGCGGCGGGTCTCACGCAAGAGATTGATAAAGAAGAATTGATGGCGATTTCAGCTGAGTACTTCATCATCAAACGAAAAGATGCCGAAGGGCGAGTCTTGCCTATTCCAACGTTGGTGCCCGTCGATTACAAGGCTGCAACTCACGTCAAACTTCATTTGGGTCGCGAGCAGCTGCCAATTTCAAGTTCGCCGCTGGATAGCACGGGTTATGGTCAGTGTTTTGCTTATGCGAATTCGGATGTTGAGGCCTCTTCTTTACAGGATCAGCTCGGCACCCAAGGTCTGCTGTCTTTCACAAATAAGATGTCAGTTCAGGCGGTTCGGGAGTGCTTGACGTCAAGTTCGGCATTGAATGGTTATGCAATCGATGATTTTGTCCAAACCATTCATCAAATTCACGAGCGAGTTTCGATTCGATTGTTGAAGTCTGCAAATCCGAATGAGTTGCGGCCTCAGCTGCTGAACACCGAAAATGCGATCAATGATCTGCCTTACTACGCACAAAAGGCCTTAGGGTTTGGTGCGTTTACGATTGCAAATAAAAAGTATGATCAGTTTTTAAATTATGGAGAGGCCGGCACCACCGAGTCGAGACAGGTTCTTCATGATTTTCGAGACGGCCGAAAAGTGGTTTATATTTTGGGAGGACTGTCTGACAAAAATCCTCGCCGGGCTTCGATTATTCAAAGTACACGAGAAGTTGTTGCCGATTGGAATGCCGCATTTCGCAAAGCCTTCGTGGGAACATCGCTCGAGCGCTCGGAAGACTACCTTGAACTGAAAGTGGATGGCGAGGACATTCCACGAGGACATCTGGGCGATCTCGATCGCAATTACCTCTGGTACGTTGAGCGACCTTTCGATGCCGGTTTGTTGGGTGTGGCCCAAATGGCTCCTCACCCGAAGACGGGTGTGACGTTGTCGGCGAATGTGATTTTGTACGGTGGGGGTTTCGAGCAGCAGCTTGGCAGCTTTGTTCGCATCGGAAAGGCCAACAAAGAAGCTAAAGATCTGCGCGCGGCGGCCTTGCAAGCCGAGCTTTCAAAGATTTTAGCGCAGACCTTGCCTGTCGTTGATGAGTCCACGCCAGAAAATCAAGCCGTGCAAGGGGCTCCGGCCGCAATTGATGGAACTTTGGCAGACCGGGCGCAAAGAGCTTCACATGCTGGGTTGAGTCTCGCTCAGGCTTTGGATCAACGAGAACTAAATATCACGCGCGATCGCTCGCTGACCATCGGCAAAGTTTTAGGTTTGGCAAAAAAATCTTTAGCGGTGCAGAGCTCAAGCGGTGCCAACAAAATGCTGAAGTCCTTGAATTTGAAAAATCCAGAGGGACTGCCAATGGACGCCTTCAAAAAACTTGGCGATGTTCGGGAGGTGTTGAAATCGAATCAAGCTCAATCCATGGCTCGGCAGCTGAAAGAACTAGGGCAGGGTGATCGGGTGGATCGCACAAAGTTGTACGACAAAATTGCTATGAAGTCGGGATACTCACAACTGGTGCTAGAATTGATGTCTCAGGTGCAAGCTCAGAATGCTTGGCACGATCGCATGAAACTTGAGGCGTTGGCTGGAAAAGTATTTTTGAAATTTGAAGGTGCTAAAATTCATCCGCGAGCCAAAGCTCAGCTTGCCAAATCCGTGGCAAAATCAATGGCTGCGGTGATGCTGAGAGACCGAATGTTGGCCTCTGGTCCTTCTTGTTGGCGAGAAGTGAGTTTGCCGCAAGGAATGATTTTCAATTCTGCGGACGAACTTTTTGTGAATTCTTACAAGGCGACGCTGGCACATGAGATGGGACATGCTGTGGGGTTGACTCACAATTTCGTGGCTAGTGCTGACGGGGCCAACTTTGGTGACAAGGATTACGCTTCGGTTATGGATTACACCGACGAGTCCCTCTATTTGTACAAGGGTCTTGGCAACTATGACGTGCAGGCGGTGCGAGCAATGTACACCGGTCTGATTGAAAAGAAGGGCCAAGGTTTGATCACATTGGCCCAAGCCAAAGATCTTTTGGGTTTGGACACATGGTTAGATATTCGCAATGTGACCAAGGCGCAAATTCAAGAAAAGGGTCTTGGCAATTTTAAGTATTGCAATGATTACGACGTCGGTTCGGATCCGTTGTGCGCGCGATTTGATTTTGGTCGAGATCCTGTGGAGGTCGTGAATAACATGATCAAAGATCGCGACACCGGATACTTTTTGCGAAACAGTTGGAAGGGAAAAGAATCTTTTAGTGACGAGAGCACCGGCAACTA
>CALCCV010000409.1 GCA_937900305.1 uncultured Pseudobdellovibrionaceae bacterium
CAATTCTTCATCGCTGCAGATCTGCTGCAACTGGCTGCCGCTCGATGTGCCCGGATCGGCAAAGGCTGGTGCCGGCTCGCCGATTCTGGCGCTGGCCAGATAACCGAACACGGCCAGCGAGACCAGAATGACCATATCGATCGTGCCGATATGATGTCTGGATCGTTCTAGATAATTGTCGTCGCTACTCATACCCACCTCCTGATCGCGGCGCGCGATCTGGGAATCAAAGCGCAAGATCGGCGCTATGGTTGGTGATATGGGACGGTTAGGCGATCGATCCCAATGGATTCGCTAGATATCGACTATTGCCGAGATTGATCTGGCGCCGATCGCATTTGTCGGATCTGGTGAGGCTGAGCTGAGAGAGACCGTCGGTCTTTGTTTATCCACGGCAATTGAAAGTGTATTTGAGTCTACGACACTCGGATCACTTGATAAATCCACCACGGTGCCGGAGGGAAGCTTCACGGTGGTGACTCCCGAGGCTCCTGCTGCAATACTTGGTGTAACCGTGATCGTGTAGAGTCCACCACTGGTTGTTATGAGATTTGAGGCCGTCCCATTTGTCACGGCAAAATCAGAAGCTAAAAGGCCCGTAACAGACTCACTAAAAGTCACTGTCACATCAAATGCGCCACTGGCAAGAGTCGGAGCCCCTGATAGGACCGTAGTGGGAGGTCCTGGGACTGTGGCATCAATGGTAAAGGCCGCAGTCGTTGCTGTCGTAGAATTACCAGCCAAGTCTGTGGAAAGAATTCGAAGCTTTGCAGTTGAGACGTTATCAGCTGGTACTGTCCACGCATAAGGGTTTGCGCTATTTGTAAGTAAGTTCACAACGTCACTAAAGGTTGTGCCATCTGAGGCGTACTGAAGTTTCAAAACTGAAAGACCACTTGAGTCAGCAGATGACCAGTGGACGCTAACGCTACTTCCAGCTCCTTGAACTCCGCTTAAATCGTTGACCGAAGCCGACGGCAGAGTCGTATCCAACGACACAAAGACCCCAGAATAGGTCACTGAAATATCACCAGACGCATCTTTCACCCAAAGGGCAACCTGTCTTGTGGTTTCGGTGTTGGAAAGAGTGAAGGTTTCAGTTTGTGTTCCAGCAGTTGAGCAAGTTCTGGTAAAATCCTCAGCAAGGGGTGGCAGGTAGCCTTCAACAATCGCCATCGAGGAGAAGGTTTCACAGTTTTCCTTTAAGGCGCCCGTATTGATTTGCACTGGAAGATTCACGGTGTTGACATAATCTGAGGCCGTGATGGTTGGAGCCGTGGCAGGATAAGTATTTTCAACACTCAAGTTTATGCTTTTCTGGTAGACAGGTTTGGCAAGATCAATGCTGCTACTTCCATTGTCAGAGCCAATTTTCAGTAAAACCGTGTGAGTCCCTTGGGAGTTTTTGTTTAAACTCCAAGACAGTTGGCTAGTGGTGGAGAGGCTCACGCCATCAACACTCCACTGATAGGCCTTTTGATAATTTGGATCCCAGTGAAGAGCTGTGACTAAAAGAGAATTGCTCTGTCCCTCTTTAATGACAGCCGGAAGACTTGTCGTCACAATAGTCGGTGGAATTTGTTTGAGTCTTTGCATAGTGGTGCCAGTTAACGCTTCAAATGCGGTTTTCTTTTCTGGGTCTGCAGCAATAGTATCAAAGGCATCAGATAGATTTGATCCATTGACATTGAGAAGGGCTGAGATGACGGAGCTTGCTTGTGATAAAGTCATCGCATTGAGATTGGTTTTCCCGGTATCACTTATAAGTGGCAAAAAACCCAAAAACGTTGTGCCAATGGAGATGTCTTGAGAATCAACTCCTGTGACAGGGCGATAGAACTCCTGGCTACAACCTGAAGCTTTCAGCATGTAGTTGATCACATTGTTCTCAGTGATCGCGTAGGTATTGGCTTCCGGGATTTGAAAGCTTCCATCAGATTCAATCTTCACTTCGGCAACAAATGAAGAGTCAATGCCACCGTCAGATTTGACTTTGTGAATACTCACTTTTTTATCTGAGCACATCGATAAAAGGGAACTAGAAAGTCCCATTTGATTGGAGCTATTTTCAAACATCAAGGCCTTGCCTTGGATGTAGCCACCCGAAGGACCGCCGTTTAAATACTCAACTGCACCTTCAAGTGAGCACCCCGTAAGATACAAAAGCCCCAGACCCCAAACAAGGAAAGCCGCTATGTCGCTAAATTGTTTGAGGTTCTTGGCTCTTAACATCCCATCCTCTCATCAAGTACCGCTAGACATTGTATCGGCTGATTCGTAGACGATCTAAAGTAATTTGGCTTTGGTTCGTCTCACTCTGAGGCAATAAAAATTGCTGGTTCAACAGATTCGCACACTCGTCGCAGAAGAGATGGTGCCGCAAGTTACATGAATCCCTTTCTGAAAATGCATCTCGAGCCGAAAGAAGTTCATTAAATCAGAAAACTCAATAGTGAAGTCTCTCTCCGGGCAGCCAGGACATTATTGAATTGGCTCGATTTGGTGATATGCTAAAGAAATGGCTGAAAATAATATGACACTGATCACGACCGTACTTCCCATTGCTCTTGGTATCATTATGCTTGGCCTGGGGCTTTCGCTCACGCTTGAGGATTTTCGCCGCGTCTTGCGTGGTCCGAAAGCGGTCCTGCTGGCGCTGATAACTCAGATGGTTGTTCTCCCGGTCGTGGCAGTTTTGTTGAGTTTATTTTTTTCCCTCCCTCCAGATCTTGCAATTGGAATGATGATTCTCGCGGCGAGTCCGGGAGGTGCAACGGCCAATTTATTCTCGCATCTTGCCCACGGGGATGTTGCACTGAACCTTACTCTGACCGCCGTAAACAGTCTTCTCTCAATAGTAACACTGCCCCTGATCGTCAATTTTTCGGTTTCCTTTTTTTCGGACCGTGATCAGACTTTGGGTATGATGTTCCAGAAATTTGCAGAAGTGTTTGCAATCGTTGTGCTCCCTGTAGCTGTCGGAATGTTCATTCGAAGTCGCCGAAAATCCTTAGCAGATTCGCTCGACAAAACAGTGCGGATATTTTCATTCGCATTTTTGTTGGCGATCATTGTTGGCGCATTGATCAAGGATTGGAAAACGGTCGCGGAGTTTCTTCCCCAAGTTGGTGGCGCGGTTTTGGCCTTCAATTTGTTAAGCTTGGGTTTCGGATATGGTCTTCCGAAACTGTTTCGGATCGAAGATCGCCAGGCGACTGCGATAGCCATGGAAGTTGGAATTCACAATGGAGCTTTGGCCATGTTCGTCGCAATTGCGATCTTGGGGAGCGTAACGATGGCCACGCCGGCAGCGATTTATAGTCTCTTGATGCTTCTTACAGCGGGAATTGCAGCCTGGCTCTTGCGAGCTC
>CALCCV010000410.1 GCA_937900305.1 uncultured Pseudobdellovibrionaceae bacterium
ATCGCGATCGCAGTGCCATGTTCTAAGAGGATCGCGTTGATTTTTCTTTGGGGGATTGATGAAGAGATCTTGGCAAGTTCTATTGGCTTCGTTCCTGGTGGCAGCCGTCGTGGGATTGGTGGTCTCGCATTTTTTTAGCGGCGTTCAGCAGACCGATCTAAGTCGTTTGCCAGCGAAATCCGCCGAACCGGATCTGTTTAAGGAAGTGTCCTCCAAAGTTTTCGAAAAGCGTTGCGCTGGCTGCCACGGCTGTTATCTGGCTCCGTGCCAAATGAATCTCACCTCCTATGACGGTGTCCTGCGTGGACTGACGCAGACCAAACTCTATGAGCCCACTCGCAAACAGAGCATTCCTCCCACCCGGTTGCACATTGATGCCAAATTCGGAGAATGGGGAGATAAGGGATTTTCACCTGTAGTGAATGGAGATTCTAAAAAATTCAAAGAGTCCATTTTGTACCAAGCCGTTGAGCACCGGCAAAAGGATCCTGCGGGGGCTGTCCGCGCGCCTGAGGTGTTGAACTTTTGCCCCGTAACGGTGAGTGACCACGCGACAATATTAAAAAATATTCCGGCGATGGGAATGCCTTACGGGTTGCCGCCACTGGACGTTGATGAGATGAAGGCCCTGACGGCCTGGCTTGAGGCGGGCGCAAATCCTCCCAAAGATCACAAGGCTCATCGAAACGATTTGGTTTCGCCGCAGGTCCGCACGATTCTAGAGAATGCCGAAAACTGGTTGAATGAAAAGTCCTCGCAGCGGCAGTGGGCTGCGAGATTCATCTACGAACATGTGTTTCTAGCAGATTTCAATTTGGCGGTCGAAGCTCCCAAGGAATTTTTCAGGCTAGTGCGTTCACGAAACGCCTGTGCTCAACCAGTGGACGAAATTGCCACAACAAGGCCCACCGATGATCCATTTGCCAGCGGAGCTAAAGAGTTCTTTTATTGTTTCACTCCGGTGAAAGACATCATCGTTGAAAAAAATCACATTGTTTATCCGTTTGGCACTCGCAAGTTGGGCCGATGGCAAAATCTCTTTGGGGGTGATTGGGCCGTCACCAAGGACATTCTCGCCAGCTGGAAAGATGCTGCGGCTTCGTCAAATCCATTTCAGACGTTCGTGGATATTCCCGCGAAATCTCGCTATCAATTCATTTTGGATGATGGTCATTATTTTGTAACCACCTTCATCAAAGGACCTGTGTGCCGGGGCAGTACCGCCATCAACGTGATCGAGGAGCAGTTTTGGGCCACATTTTTGAAGCCCGAAGCTGACATGTTTGTCACGGACCGAAAGTTCGAATTGGCGGCCATCCCCCATCTCTCTCTGCCGGCGGCCGGCGGCAGCGATGTGCCGGTGAAGCTCGGCGCGCTCGGCACTCTCTGGACGATGATCGGTGTTCGAAATGAATATCGCACACTCCGCGCGGCCCAGTATGTGAAAACTCGTCCGCGAGGCTATTCCATGGACGATTTGTGGCTCGGAATGGGTGACAAAGATAAAGAGCTTGGTCCCAATGACGCCGCCTTTTTAACGATCATGCGAAACTACGACAGCGCACAGGTTAACAAAGGGGCCATCGGTCCATTGCCCAAGACCGCGGTGGTTTTGGACTACGCAATCATCGAGCGCATGTACTACGACATGGTGGTGTCGTTTGACGTCTTCGGGAATATTGGCCATCAGCTCCTCACGCGCGTTTATAAACATCTTTTGCGAATGGAGGCCGAAGAGAATTTCTTGGCTTTTCTGCCGCCGCCGGAAAGAAAAAAGTTGCGCACATTCTGGTATCGAAATTTTATGGACTTGGCAGTCAATGCAGAGGGATTCGGACCAACTCTTTTGCGGCTGTTTCACATTCCGAGCTTCGGTGTCACCAGTCTCAAGATGGGGCACCTCTATCCTCTGCTAAACTCTGGCCATCCCACAGCTGTCATTTATAAAACCGATTCTCCCAAAGCTGATTTTTTTCATCAGATCTTTGAGCGATTGCAAAACCAAAATTTGGCCATGATGAAATACGTCGACCGCATCAACGAGGGAAAGTACGAAAAAGACCTGATCAACTATGAACCTCGGGAGACGGAGATTTTGGGCGCGGCCAATCCGATCTCAACCCAGGGTGACCTCGAGCTGGAAATGGGAAAGTTTGCTGGACAGTTGGGAAAAGATCATCCTTTCATTCGCTACTTACCAGACACCGCATTGATCAGGGTTAAAGTGAACGAGGGGCATCCCGAACAGGATCTCATTTACACGCTGATGAGAAATCGTGAGCATCTCAACGTCGCGTGGGTCAATTTGGAAGGCAGCCTATGGCGGGACCGAAAACTGGATAACATTTTCTTCGTAAGAAATTTGACGACGAGTTATCCAAATTACTTTTTTGAATTCAATTTGCAAGATGCGGCTGGGTTTTTCAATGAATTGGCAAAACTCCAAGATCGCCCGGCCGCCATGCGCTTTCTTGAGAAGTGGGGAGTGCGGCGAAACAACCCAGGATTCTGGGAGACCTCAGATTTTTTCAATGCGACTTTAAGAAATGGAAATCCGGCCAATCCGTGGATCAATCCCACCTACATGGGTGTCTTGGACATCAATCGGTATCTCCTCGATCGCCAGACTGGGGATGATCTCGAGGTGATCGAAGACCCTCGGGCGCAAAAGGATGAGCGAGAAGGTCGAAATTAGTTTTGGTGGTCTTCATGGTCATTTTGCTGTACGCTCTGCGCGTGAAAAATTTTTTCGAAGGGCAGAGTGCGAATGGCGTCCATGAAACGAACACACCCGAAGGTCAATCCCGGCATTTTTAGAAATCAAACTCGCACCGTGATGGTCATCGATGACCGTCGTCTGAGGGAGGCGCATTTTGCGCCGGCCGTGCAATTGCTAAAGAAAATTGAAACCCTGGGGTTGCGGATAGATGCGTTTCACTCTCACGATCAAAAGAAATTTGACAGTTGGTTCAATCTCACTTTTCGCCAAGAACAGCTGAAAATTGAACAACGGCGTGAGGAGTGGTTTCAACTGGCCCAAACTCACAATTGGATTTTGGCGGAGTCCGAGATGAATGGCGTCTCGTTGGGTGAAGCCTGGCGCAGGATTCAAGAAGAAATCATGAACTATGGCACCGCTGGGGAGAATGGCCGCGCGGTGATTGATCAAAAGCGGCGAGAGCGAGAGAGTTTCATTGAAGCCGAGATCGCCCGGCAAGAACGGGAAGATTTGAACCGGTTTCGAGCCGAATCCGAAAAATTTGATGAGTGGTATGATGAGGATGACGACGACGAATTGCCATCGCCGATTCGTTCACCCAGTGAAGCAGAGAAAGCTGACTTCGCAGAGCTAAAAGGGCTGAGTGAAACTGATTTTGACGAAATCTTTGCTAGTTCTCGAACAGCCCATGAGTTCTTGCTTCGCTCCCTGCAGCTTTGTGTGCTGTGTTCGGGCTTAGGTGTGTTTTTAAAGATTTGGCAAGACGCTTGCCCTCGCAAAACAAAGCTTTCCTTCGAAAGGTTTTTCGAGAATGAAACCGGTGAGTCGTTTCGAAATGTCTTGGAATGGATCGTGGATGAGGCGAAGTCAACGGCTGAAGACGCGGCCGGAAGCGATCGTTTTTCTAAGTCCGGGGCTGACTCAGAATCAGAATCAGAATTTGATTTTGATTCTGATTTTGACGACGAGGATTCGCAAAGGGAATTCTTTGCTGGCATTTCGTCGGGCAGCCAGAAAAGATCTCTATCAGAAGACAAGCTGGGGGTTTTGAAAGGACTTTATCGAAAGTTGGTTCGCCTCCTCCATCCGGATGGGCAAAACTCTTCGCCATTGGATTTACCGGCAACCTGGACACAAAAAACTTGGGAGCGTTTGCAGTCGGCTTACAAAAGTCAAAATCTCGACGAACTTCGCCGTATTCACAGTCTGACACTGTTGCAAACCCGTGATTTAAATGCACTCACGATGGATGAAATTTCAGAGGGGATCAACGAGCTAGAGAGTGAGTTGGAAAATCTTGAAAATCAAGCGCGCGAAATGAAACGACTGCCGGCTTGGAATTTTTCCAACAAACGAAGCACTACAACAATCGAAAAAAAAATTCGCCAGGATTTTCAACGAGACCTGAATGAGATCGACATGAAAATTTCCATTCTTCTGTTTCAGCACAAGAAATGGGAGCAAATGGCTTCGCAAAAAGCGCAGCGGAGCGAGCGGCGCGCTCGACGACCCAAAGCTGGCTCGTCAGGTCCCAAAAATTCTCGTCGGCGATCCGGTGAGCGAGATGCCGACAGTTTTTTCTGAGTTTTAATTTCTGAGTTTTAATTTAAAAATTGACGACACCCCGACATTGGTCCAAATTTTCAGAGAGGCTCTTGCGAGTTGAAAGTCCCTCCGTTACAGTGAGCTATCTCCACACAAAATCTAAAAAATTATCTTCGGGAAAAGGATTCGCGAGCGGCGGGAATCCAGGCGGGACGGACTCTTTGTGGCCGGTGTCTTCAGCCAAATTTTTCGTGCTATTGCGAACAGCTTCGGCCATTTGATCCGTTGATTCACTTTGTGATTTTGGTGCATCCCATAGAGGTGCGGCGAAGGATTGCAACGGGCCGGATGGCCCATTTGACACTGAACAATTCAGATTTTATTTCGGGAATGAGTTTTGCGACGAACGATCGTGTGAATGAGTTGCTCGCGTCGGCAGCTCATCGTTCGGTGGTGCTTTACCCCGGGGCTGGATCTGTCAATCTGACCACGGCTGACGACTCAGAAAAAAAACAGCTGATGCCGCCAGGTGATCAGAAATTACTGATTTTTGTCATTGATGGAACTTGGGCCACAGCTGGCAAGATGCTACGTAGAAGCCCCGGTTTGCAAAGTTTGCCGCGAATTTGCTTCACTCCGCCGCATCCCTCTCGATTTCGAGTTCGCAAGCAACCGTCGCCACAGTGTTTTTCAACCATCGAAGCCATCCACCACACAATAAACCTGTTGGGCGAATCGGCGGGATTCGACGTCTCTTCGCGAAGGCACGATGCACTTTTGACGGCCTTTGATTGGATGGTGGAGCGGCAGCTCAGCTTCCTAGAGGAAGCGCTCGAAAGACCGCGCCCGGATCAGTATCGAAGGCCCCGACTTCGCGTGCGGCCCTTCGATTCAGCTCTATGATGGGATGTCAGACTCGGATTGGACAGGTCGGTTTACAGCGGCACTGTGCAAACTTTGGCACTTTCACCCTCTGATATCATGGCCACAGCGATGCTGTCCTGATTTATTCGATTGAGGTCAATAACCTGTGTGATCATAGGGTCAGAGATTTTAATTTTAGTAACTTCCCCAGCCTCATTCATGGAACTAATTAAAACAACGGAAGTGTCGATGTCGAATTTCATTTTGAATTGATTCGGCAAGCCCAAGTTTGTTTCGATGCTAATTGTAAATAGCTCTTCGGCTCGATTGTAAATTGAGTTGATTGCGCAAGCTTTGCCATTTGGGTCCACACCAAGATTTTGCCCAGCTTTGAGAAAGGACAGGACCTGGCGAACTTGCACCTGCGTTAGTTGATTTTTCGAAGAAGGTCCTGCGTGCGCGAGAAATGGCGTGAGGGCGGAAAGCAATAAAGTGATAGTTGTGATGATTTTCATAGGTCTCCTTATCGACTCAGATATTGGTTGCAGAATTCGCGCCAATGTGGAACGCGCTGTCGCCTAAAGATGCGTGTTTGGGTTGGCAGATGCGACGGGGAGAATTTGATTTCCTAGGCAAACTTCTGCACTTTGCTGCCTCACAGATTTTTGCAACGAAGCTGGGGAGGAAGGAAATGAAATTGGAATTCGCATGAACATGGGACTGGGGATGGAATGGGCTTGTTGACGCAGGGTGCGTTTCGCCAGCAGGCGTTTTGAATATCGTTCGCCTTTTGATCAGACCTCTCTATAATTTAGATGTTTTACATGCAAATAAAACGGCATCTGTCCTGGTGGTTGAGGGAGAAAAAACGGCAGACGCAGCCAGCCAGATGTATGCTGGAAAGGACATGATTGTTGTTACCTGGATGGGTGGATCGAGTGCTGTTTCAAAAACTGATTGGGGCCCTCTATTTTTGCGTGATGTCATCATTTGGCCTGACAATGATGCTGCTGGACAAAAG
>CALCCV010000411.1 GCA_937900305.1 uncultured Pseudobdellovibrionaceae bacterium
CTCAAACAACCTCAAAAGAAGGAATTTCATGAAGACACTACATCTTAAGAATTGCATCCTGCTTGTTGGAGCATTGACCTACCTCAACTCCTGCACCAGCTTTCACACCCCCATCTCCCGAGAGATCAATAGTTCGGATGAGGGATATCAAGACAGCCAAATCAGAGGCCCTTCGGCTGATGAAAGCACTCGCGCGAATGAATTGGATTTTGATTGGCCCGTGGACTCGGCCAAACTCACCAGAGGCTATTTGCCGAAAAAAAGAAGGCCTCATTGGGGAATTGATCTCGCAGCCCCTCGCGGAACTCCTATCTTGGCCTCACAGACGGGTCACGTTGTCTATACGGGCAAGGACTTTCGCGGCTACGGGAAAATGGTTTTGATTGAAAATGGTTTTGGTTGGGCGACGCTTTATGCCCATCTTGATAAGATTCTGGTCTCTGAAGGCCAGAAGGTTTTGCCGGGTGAGTTGATTGCTCAAATGGGCCGAACCGGTCGAGCATCGGGGTTTCATTTGCACTTTGAAATTCGCAAAGACAAAGCTCCCAAAGATCCCATCCCTCTGCTGCCACTGGGTGAAAAGATGTCAGGCCAGCAGGCCGCCGTTGACTCGCTCGAAACCGAGGACATTTAGATTCAGCAATCAAAAAAAAGGGACCTTCATGGTCCCTTTTTGATCTCGAATTCAACGTGAATTCAAAAAATGAGTTTAGAATGTAACAATGAGATCCACTTCGTAAGTCAGCTCTTCTGGACGAGCGGCCATGGCTGTATCCCCAGTTGATCCGTAAGCGATTTCGCGAGGCTCTTCAGAGACGAGCGACGTTGTGTGAGTGAAAAGATCTTGGGCAATCAGCGGATTGATCGTCACATTTTTATTGATCATGAACTCCGCACCGATCTCGTACACGTTGCGAATCCGGTGGAGCTTCATTTGCTCTTCAGTTCGGAAGTAGTGACCGATCCAAGTGTAACCGTACAAGTTGATGTTGTCGTTCACAGCGTAATTCAAAATTGGACCCTGCAAAACCGAAGTTTGCGCCGTCACAAATTGCTTCTGACCATTGAAGGGATTGTCGTAAACTTGAGTCGGCACAAAGCTCTGAGAAGGACGAAAGTAGTAAGAGATTGAAAATCCCTTACCGAGTTCCCAAGTGGGGCTCAGATCTAAACGCAAATTGCCATTGCCATTGATATTGCGATCATTGTCTTGAGTTGGAGCGTAATACCAAAAAGTTCCAGTCACCGGGCTAGAGCCCAAGAAGCTTTGGGTGAAGGGAGTCGAGAAAAGAATAACGGTTGGATTGAGGCCGTCTTGAGAGATGTCCGCTTTAAAACCATCTGTTTCCAGATTGCTGTCGGAATTGAAATACTGACGAAGAGAGATTTTGCTTTCGCCAATTTTGTAACCAAATTGAACAGCGTGAAGAGTTGAGAAAGTGGTCTCCTGACCGTTGTTCTTTTCTTCTTCAGTTTTAACGATGTTATCGGAACCCGCCGTCGCTAAAATCAGAGCGCTCCATTTTTTATCGTCGGTCGGCTTTACAGTTTCAGCAGTGGTGGTCGACGTCTGAGTGGCTGGAACAGTGGTAGTTGCAGCGGCTCTGCTGGCCGTTGGCGCAGGTGTAGCCGATTGTTGCGTTTGCCCCCAAGCTTGGGTGGCCATTAAACCCGCAACCAAAATGATCATCTTTCTCATGTCGTTCCCCTTTTTTTGGTTCATTGTTTTCAAGTGCTTTTAAAAACCATTTTTTCTAAAAAAAATAAAAAATTAAAATTTAATTTAGCGACTCGAGCTGGCAGAAATTTTGGCAAAACAAATCCAAAATTGACAAATCCTCTGCCAAATCTTGTGAGCCTTGGCCGAGCCTTCGTCAATTTTAGAAAAACCTTGCGAAATTTTGAATCCCCCTCAACACGAGGATCAAAGCGCCATCACTTTCGAGATTTCTCCCGCCCCACGGTGACGATTCGCGCCCGACCCAGATCACTTGTGCAACCACAGTGCCACTACCTTGGTCTCATAACAACACCATTTGGTTCTGGCAAAACCGAACACACTGCACCGATGTGATTGCGCGATCAGTGCAAAGTGGCGCTAACTCGAACTCATTCTTAGATCCAGGCCCCATTCGAGCTTTCAAGCTCGAGGTTGGACGGTTGAATCGGATTTCACTGAAGCTTTGCGCTTTATGACACTTAGCATAAAAGGGAGTAAAGACACAAGTATGATTCCAAAAATGACATAGTGAAAATTGCGTTTCACACTCTCGATATTGCCAAAAGCATGACCCGCACCCAAGCAAGCGCTGATCCATAGAATCGCGCCAACTATGCTGTAACTCAGGTAAATTCGGTAATTCATCCGCACGACTCCCGAGAAAAAAGGAGAAAATGTGCGGAGGATGGGAAGGAATCTTGCAAATATCACCATGTTCCGCCCGAAGCGGCGGTAGAAAGCTTCTGTTTTCTCATAGTATTCTGGTTTGACCCATCGCAACCCTTGCGCGCTCTGGTATTTGCGGCCCACCCAATGACCAACCCAATAGTTCAAATTGTCGCCAGCCACCGCCGCCAGAACCAGCGCTCCCCAGAGTGGCCAAAACTGAACGGGTTGGTTATCCAAAGAACTCAAAGCTCCAGCTGCGAAAAGCAAACTGTCGCCCGGCAAAAATGGAGTTACGACAAAACCGGTTTCAGCAAAGATAATTGAAAAAAGCAGCGCATAGGTCCACAACCCCAGCGCTTGAGCCCAGGCAGCCAAGTGAACATCCAAATGCAAAACCACATCGACGGCTTGAGAAAACCAGAGCCAAATTTCTGTCATCATGAGTTTATTGGTAGGAGGGCTCGCGCAAAAAGTAAAGCCGCGGTTTGGCTGTGGGAATGCGCTCAACCGAGGTGTCGTCCGTGGCGCCATCAGGTCCGGTTGAATTGAAATTTAAAAACCGAAATAAGGATCCGTGGTGAGATAAGAATTTGCGCCTGGGTTGGTGGTGGCTGCGGCAACACCTTGGCCGTCCAAAAAGCTGCGCATTTCAGTAAAGGCCATGAAGCTGCCCGACGGCATCCATTGGTAAACATCATAATTTGAAGCGGATGAATCGTAGCCGTTAAAGTATTTTCTCAGCCCTAGCTGAATGACCTGCTGACCATTTTGCATCACATTGACCATCAAGTAATAGGGATTGCACTGTTGATTTGCACAAGCCGCGGTGACTTGGAGTTGGAGCGCGCCGGCTGTGGCGGTGCCCGAAGTGATGTTGAGCATGTTGGCAGTCGGTACGTGAAATGTACTCAAGGGATAAGTGTAGCTGCCGACATTGCTGCTAGAGAGATACAAAATCGTGTCAACGCGAACATCTGCTTGGTCTGGTACCGGTGCAGAAATACTTTGTACATCGATTTGCACGCCCTGGGCCGCCGCTTGCGCGACGGCTTGTTGAGCAAGCCCCGGGTTGGGAGAGTTTGCGGGAGCGCTCAGTTTGGCTGAATCTTTGCGATCTTTTTTTGCACAACCTACGATGCCAGTGACTGTTGTCAGCCCCAATGCGCCAGCGAGAATAATAGCTAACTTTTTCATGCAACACCTCAGAGCCATGCTCTAACTCCTCAAATTGCAAGATGAAGTCCCAGAATCAAACGATGAGAAGGAATTTATCGAGTTTTGGGACGCCCACTCTTTAGAATGATTCACGGTGATTCAATCTTCGGTCAACAGCTGTCTAACTTTTTGACATTTTGGGGCCTCTTTCAAAGTCTGGAAATCAGTGCTTGAGCTCAGATTCAGCTGTTGCTTCGAGAGGCAGCTCCTCTGACTGGGCTAAGTCTTCTAGGCTCTCGCGATGTTCAATAGCTTTGATGGCTGCCAGACAAATTGTGAGGGCGGGAATTTCGCCGACGGCCGCGCCAGATTTTGCGAATTCACCCGCTTGCAAATATTGAATAAACGCAGCCGGGCTGGACCAAGCTTCATCGCGGCCGACCAGGGCGAACCATTGATTTTCTTGAATGGGAATCAGAGTGATATTCATTTTCTCCACGACTTCCCAAGCGGCCGAGATGTCGCGCGAATAGTTTCGCAGTGGGCGCTCGCCCAGTGGAGTCTCTTCCCAAAGTGCCTTCTGCTTTACCTTTATCGTATAACCCATTATTTTTTGAGCGATAGCGCTATCGAGTTCTCGGCCCGGTCTCATCAGATGATCCCTCCTGATTTAAATATTTTTTTAGGTCAGTTTTGAGGACTTGTCCATCGGCGCTGTGATTCGACAAGGCCGACTTACGTCGAGAGACTTTTCAAGAGCTTTTGCGAAGCCAGCCAAGAGTCACTAAGATGAATCACCATGAGTGCAATAGATATGAACGAAATTGGATTGGTTCTTTCAGGGGGCGGAGCACGCGGAGCGTATCAAGCTGGGGTCGTGAAAGGTCTCAACGAAATTTTTCAAGAGTTGGGTCTGCGCAAGACTCCGGGAATCATCACGGGCGTTAGCGCTGGAGCGATCAACACTGCTCACTTGGGGCAATGGTCACTCTCGGCCAATTGGGGTGTCGATCAACTCTGTGACCTGTGGGGACAACTCACAGCCGACAAAGTCTTTGCCACGGATGCGATCACACTCGGCAAAATTGGATTTAAATGGGTCAGCGAACTTTCACTGGGTGGAATGGTCGGCGGACACTCTGGTCGTGCACTATTAGACACCGCTCCGCTGCGGAGTCTTTTGGACAAAGAAGTGAATTTTCAAGAGCTTCATAAAAAATCTGCACAAGGTGGATTCAAGGCCCTCGCCGTGACTGCAGTTGACTATTACACCTCGACGGCCATCACTTTCGTCGAGGGGCAAGGCGCCCTGCCCGAGTGGGAAAAAGATCGAGTGAAATCAGAACGCGCCCAAATTCGGGCCGACCACATCATGGCTTCGAGTGCGATACCGCTGCTCTTCCCACCGATCCAAGTGGACAATTCTTATTTTGGTGATGGTTGCGTGCGAAATTCTCATCCTTGTCGTCCGGCACTCTACCTTGGCGCAAAGCGACTGATCGTTGTGGGTGTTCGAAAACACTCCCCATCCGAAGTTGCCCCACCCTCGGCAAAAGCTCCGTCCGTCGGGAAGGTTTTAAATCTTCTAATGAATGCCATTTTATTAGATGCGGTTGAAATCGATATTGAGCGCATGGAGCGACTGAACAAAATGATTGAAGGTCTTTCTGTCAAGATCGGAAGAGCACACGTCTGAACTC
>CALCCV010000412.1 GCA_937900305.1 uncultured Pseudobdellovibrionaceae bacterium
ATACTGCAGCCCTATTCGCTACTTCAGGCCAAGGGCCGCGTTGGCCGAGGTCCAGGTCACTGTTCTGACGGGCTCTTCCTCGGCCGGAGCGGTCATTGACCAAGGTCTTGGCGAAAAGTGCCAATATGCTGGTCAGCCGTCGTAGTCGTGAAAGCTGGCCACTACTACGGGGGAGCCACTTATTGGTCACTCGGGTTTTTCGATAGAGCTGGATTTGTGCCGCCGACAGCTTTGGCAAGCTGATCGATAGTCCAGAGTTCGAAAGTTACCCCGAGTAGTTGCGTAATTTCCGCTCTCAATATCGGATGTGCAGTTCCATCTCTACTCCAATCGATCTTTCGGTCGTTGGTGACAACAATTGCATGATCGAAACGAAGGCCTTTCTCTCTAGCCTCAAGCAAGCCAAGCAGGAAATCTGCCCACGTATAGAAGTCACCATCACCATCATCCTTAAAGCCGGGAGGTGTCTTGGTACGCTTCCTTGTAATGGCAATCTCATGAAAACGAACGCGAGGTACAAACGGGACGAAAGCCTTTCGTTCGAGAACGTTAAGAACGGTGCTCATTGAACGAAGAGTTGCTGGGTCATATGCAAATCCATACTCATCCGAGAACTCGTTCAACAAATGGTCCATTCTGTCTGCGTATACTACGAAATTCGAATCGAGCTTCTCCGCTTCGGTTCGTAGTGCGTCAAACTTCTTCTTCAGTCCATCAGCCAGGGTCGAAACTGCTGCGAGCTGGTTGTTCCAGAATTCCTGGATGGCTTGTCCAGGGAGGATTAACGGACCGCTTAGTCTAGCGTCGAGATAATCAACAATATCGTCTCGCTTTGGATGCGAGGCGAGTTTCAAGAAAACACTAGCATCGAGACCAACGGCTGTGTTCTCTAATGGTCTTGCCGGTGAAGTTGTGTGAACGATACTTTGGTGAAGCGCTTCGACGGCTCGAATCGGTGTGCGTCGATCAAGCAACTCTTCAAGGCTGTTGAGCTTATCCATTGCCGGGCTAGTACCAAATATCGCTTGCAGCTTTTGCCAACTCTTCGCTAAGAGACTGAAGAGCTTCGGCGTTCCATTCATTTAGCACCCCTAGTTTGTGTATCCATTCTCCTTGGACACCGGTTGGGAGAAGATTTGTCTTGAAACCTTGCCAGTCCACAGCCTCTTTGGGGCGGCGCTCCAGAGTCGAAAGGAAGGTGTTCGCTAATGTGCTACTCCAAAAAGCGGCATCCTCTTCGGTAAAACCATTCCATATCTCCTGCTGGCGAGGCATGATGGACTGCAGAGTCCCAGATTGAGTCGGCGTAATGGTTTTTTGGACAACCGAACGACGGAGGAAGGAAAGCGTTCCCTTATTGAACGAACGGCTTCCAACTCGCTCAGAAAATTCGTCGCGACTCGGATTGAGTTCAGCCAGTTCCCGTTCAGCTGCGCGCCAATCCTTATTCAAGCAGACTTGCCTCGCGGCCTCACCAAAACGCCGTTCAACGTTGCCCGTGCCGAGGTTCCCGACAACGATTCGTCTTACGACTAGCTTTAGAATGTGCTGCATTCCAACGATTGCGTCCGGCGTTCCAGATATCGCAAGAAGAATCGGCCTAACGGCGATAACGCCTAGGTTATCAAGCGCGGAGAACACTCTCAGAGCTTCAGTGTCGGCCGGGCCGTCAAGCGAAGGATCCATCATCTGCGCGTACAGGGGCAAGCTATCCCGAAGCTGATTCATTAAACTGTCGATAGAGGGTGGCACCCTATCTGCGTGTTGTGCGCGTTGAGCGAGAAAAGCATATAGATCCTTGGGGAGGATATGACCAGCCTGTACCGTGACGACGTGGCGTATGAATTGCACAAATGTATTCGATCCATACTGGGAGAACGGTTTGGCAATACGCTGCCACTCGTGATAGCGGAATTCACGCTGCTCCGGAGCAGTCTGGCTCAACACGTAGTTCTTTAGTAAATCAGCCGTGGTGAGTTCACGACCGCGCGTGTTGATGACTTCAAAAACGCGATAAGCCGTTGCCGCGTCAGGATGAATAAAGACCGCAAAGTACAACCGGTTTGTAATGAACTCTGTCCAAAGTCCTAGTCGCAGAAAAGGGTCTCGCGCAAGATCTTCGCGTAGTTTCTTCCGTATGAAGACGAACGACTCATCTAGCCGTTGTGACACAGAGATGTCTTGAATCAGGTTCTTCTGCAACCTCTCCTGGTCCGAAGTCAATATTTTCTGGAGAGTCTCGTTGTCCTCAGTGTCGGTCAGTTTGACGCGAGGCAATATTTCGTCCGTCTTGTAGTCGATAGAAAACAGGAAGTCACTTTTCAGGCGATCGGCCAACGCACTTCTGCCGTGATGTATGGCTTCGTGATACAGGGCGGCAGCCAGAAGGGTTAACGTGAGGAGCCGTTGCTGGCCATCCACTACGTGCCTGCGTGGTCCATCTTCATCGGTAAGAATTACTAGGCCGAGAAAGTATGTCTCTAACTGCAAGGCGTCCCGAAGATCGCTCCAAAACTCTGAAACCTCATCTTCCTGCCATGCATACTCTCGCTGATATGGTGGAACCTCAAACATTGAGCTGGACATGAGGGCGCCAGCCGGGGTAGCGGATGCATTTAGGGGCGTGGACACAGGAATCACCTTGTGATCGGTAGGTTGGAAACTAAAGGATATCAGCTGGATGTCTCCATGCTGAATGAGAAATTCAAACGGGTCTGGCCGATGTCCGGAATCTGGAAAAACTCGCTGTTTGAAGTTCGCTGCGAAGACATTGCTAAGTGCAGGAGTCCGACGCGTTTGCTCGCGTTCCGCCTCGCGCTAAAGGGTGAACTACACAGCTGCTAACGCGCATGGTCGGGTGTGTGAGTTCGCCGGATCAGAAATTTGCCTTTCGAGGCCGCGCCAGCGCCAACGTCTCTTGAACTTCGGACCGGCACCTCGAAAAACCCCTGATTTCACCGAAATCACTGTTGTAAGTTGTTGATTTAGCGATACCGGCTTTTCGGAAAGTGAGGTTTTTCGAGCTGCCCCGACATTATTCACTCGTTTGTCGCAGGCTGTACTGCCGCAAAGGCCGACAAGCTGACTGCCATCCCGCAACAGATTTTTCCATCATCTACGGCAGCAGTTCTTCACTGTCCTTGCCCAAATCTCACTAACCGCATCACCCGACAAGCACTCCTGCAACAAATCCTTCATTTGACGGCCTTCCATATTTCGATATTATTCGAAATATGGAAACGTTAGCTGCCTCAGAATCCCTTGCCGCGCTCGGTCACGAGACGCGCCTTGCCATTTTTCGGGCGCTTGTCCAGGCCGGGCCGGAAGGTCTCAAGGCCGGGGCCATCGGCGAGATGCTCGGCCTTGCGCCGGCGACCTTGTCCTTTCATCTGGCCCAGCTCAGCCGGGTCGGGTTGATCCGCGGGCGGCAGGAGAGCCGCTTCATCTTCTACTCGGCCGATTACCCCGCCATGGGCGAGCTGATCGCCTTTCTCACCGACAACTGCTGCCAGGGCCAGGCTTGCCTGCCCGCCGCGGGATGTGCGCCGTCCTGCGCCTGAAACGGAAACTCAAATGACCATTCCTACCGTCCTCGTGCTGTGCACGGGTAACTCGTGCCGCTCCCAGATGGGCGAAGCGATTCTCAACCACGATCTCGCCGGCCGGGTGCGTGCCCTGTCGGCCGGCACCGTGCCGCAGCCGAAAGTGGCGGACGGCGCCATCGAGGCGTTGGCGCTCGCCGGGCTGCCCACCGCCGGCCTTTATCCCAAGCTGATCGACACTTTGCTCGATACGCCCATCGATCTGGTCGTCAGCGTCTGCGACAACGCCAAGGAGAGCTGCCCGATCTTCCCGCGCCCGGTGAAGCGCATCCACGTGCCTTTCCACGATCCCCACGGCGAGCCGCTGGAGAGCTTTGTCGCGGTGCGCGACGAGATCCGCCGGGTGCTCGTGCCGGCCGTGCTCGCGGCCCTCGGACTGCAGGAGGGTGCGCAATGAGCGCCCAGTGCGAAGTCACGCTGAAGGCCGCCGCGGGGGCGCCGATGAGCGTTTTCGAGCGCTATCTCACGGTGTGGGTGTTCCTGTGCATCCTCGCCGGCGTGGCGTTCGGCCAACTGGCGCCGGGCGTCTTTCAGGCCGTCGGGCGGATGGAGGTGGCGCAGGTGAATCTGCCGGTCGGCCTCCTGATCTGGGTGATGGTCATTCCGATGTTGGTCAAGGTGGATTTCGGCGCGCTGCACGAAGTGAAGGGCCATGTGCGCGGGATCGGCGTCACGCTGTTCGTGAATTGGCTGGTCAAGCCTTTCTCGATGGCGTTTCTCGGCTGGCTGTTCGTGCGCAATGTATTCGCGCCGATGCTGCCTGCCGAGCAGCTCGACAGCTACATCGCCGGCCTCATTCTGCTGGCCGCCGCGCCGTGCACGGCGATGGTCTTCGTGTGGAGCCGCCTCTCCAACGGCGATCCGCTGTTCACCCTGTCGCAAGTGGCGCTCAACGACACGATCATGGTGGTTGCCTTCGCGCCGTTGGTCGGCTTTCTGCTTGGCATTTCGGCGATCACCGTGCCCTGGGACACCCTGCTCATTTCGGTGGTGCTCTACATCGTCATTCCGGTGATCCTCTCCCAGCTGTGGCGCCGGAAGTTGCTGGCCAAAGGCCGGCCGGCCTTCGATGCGGCGATGGAAAAGATCGGCCCCTGGTCGATCGCCGCGCTACTGGTCACCCTGGTGCTGCTCTTCGCCTTTCAGGGCGAAGCCATCCTCAAGCAGCCGATGGTCATCGCGCTCCTGGCGGTGCCGATCCTGATCCAGGTCTTCTTCAATTCGGCGCTGGCCTACTGGCTCAACCGGGCGGTGGGGGAGAAACACAGCGTTGCCTGCCCGTCGGCGCTGATCGGTGCGTCCAACTTCTTCGAACTGGCGGTGGCGGCGGCCATCGGCCTGTTCGGTTTCGAATCCGGGGCGGCGCTGGCAACGGTGGTCGGCGTGCTCGTCGAAGTGCCGGTGATGCTGCTGGTGGTCAAAATGGTGAATTCGAGCAAGGACTGGTATGAGCGCCGTCCGCTCTGAATCCCGACCTGCGCGGGCGGACGACCTGCCTGCCGTGGTCGCGCTGCTGGCGGAGTGTGGGTTGCCGACCGGCGATCTCTCCGCTTCCCACCTCGACGCTTTCCGGCTGGTCCTGGCTGACGGCCGTCTGGTTGGCGTTGGCGGAGTCGAACCCGCCGGCGACGCCGGCCTGCTGCGCTCGGTGGCGGTGCTGCCCGGCTTCCGTCGC
>CALCCV010000413.1 GCA_937900305.1 uncultured Pseudobdellovibrionaceae bacterium
TTTTTTAAGTCTGAAAACTCACGATCAAGCAGAACTTATTGAAGAAGCCAGTCCCCTAGAGAAGCGCGGTTGGGTTCGCCTCTTAGCCCCAGATGACGTGGCCGATTTAATTCAAACTCTGGGTTTGGAAAGCAAAGAAGAAGTTCTGACCTTGGTCGATCCCCAAACTCGCCGTGAAGTGGTGGCCCTTCTGGCCTACAAAGAAGACGAAGCCGGCGGCTTGATGAGTTCGCGCTACGTGCGCCTACGGCCCGAGATGACCGTTGACCAGGCTATCAGTTACCTGCGCATTCAATCTCGCACCCAGGTTGAGACCATTTATTATTGCTACGTTCTCGCCAGCGATCAAACTTTGTTGGGTGTCGTTTCGTTTCGCGAACTTTTTTCCTCAACTCCAGACAAAACCATCGCCGATATCATGACCACCGATGTGATCAAAGTTCCGGTGGATTGGGATCAAGAGCAGATCGCCAAACTGTTCAATCAACAAAATCTAATGGCGGTTCCGGTCATCGACGAAAACAATCTGATGAAGGGAATCATCACCTTCGATGACATCGCCCAGGCCATTCAAGAAGAGGCGACCGAAGACATTCAAAAAATGGGAGGCGTCGAAAGTCTCGATGCGCCCTACTTCAAAACTTCGTTTGTCGAAATGACCAAAAAACGAGGCGGCTGGCTGATGATTTTGTTCGTCAGTGAAATGTTCACCGCCAACGCCATGCACTTTTATGAAAACGAAATTCAAAGGGCCGCAGTGCTAGCCGTGTTTATTCCCCTCATCATTTCCTCGGGTGGTAATACCGGATCACAAGCGTGCACTTTGATCATTCGTGCGATGTCCTTGGGCGAAGTGCGTGTGAAAGACTGGTGGCGCATCTTGGGCCGCGAGGCTTTGATGGGAGCCGCGATGGGCGGTCTGCTTGGCGTGCTCGGATTTTTGCGCGTGGTTTTATGGCCCGGTCGCGACGTCGTTTATGGACCTCACTTCGTGGTCGTCGGATTGACGGTTTCTATTTCACTCATGGGTGTGGTCGTCTGGGGAACGATGATGGGTTCAATGATGCCCATTTTGCTCCGCCGATTTGGCTTTGACCCGGCCACTGCTTCGGCTCCGTTCATCGCGACTCTGGTGGATGTCACCGGGATTGTGATTTATTTCTCTGTGGCCTCTTGGCTACTCACTGGCATATTGATTTGAAACAGGCCGCCCGCTCAAATTCCCTTGATCACCGCAAACAGACATCGTTCTAAGGGCCAAACTCCACAATGGTTGGAGGATCCGTTGATTCCTGTCGCTTGGTCAACAGAGTGCGAATGATTCGTACGGCGCTTTTTTGATCGAACTCGTTTCGGCGCTTGAGGGTTTGGCGAGCGGGATCCGGAAAGTAGGCTTCGCAAGGATTGTGTTCCCATCGGCAAGGTGATTCTAAATTAGTCGCGATTCGTTCGTGATTCAGATTGATCGCAAACCAAACGAAGTGATTGGGTTTCTTTGGACTGCGCTGGCAGTATTCAAAATTTTCGTCAAGGTCTGAATTGTTGCCCGGTCCGTCGCCCTTGCGGTCACTTTGAATTCCGCAAGCACTGCGAAAGTCCACTAGCCCGTCACTGCGAGATTGAAACTTCACCAAACGATCCAGCATGGCCAGGTCCATATTTTTGTTGAAATACTTTTCACGTTTATTCGAAGACCAATTTTTAAAACCCAACAGGCCCGACAACGATTCACCCAAGCTATTAAGAATTTTTTTCGAAAATCCAGCGACCATATAGATCGGCACTCCAGGATCTTCACTCATCGGTGCCACTTCTCGCGAAGCAAACTCGGGAACGAGATTGTTAGTGGCATCATTTTTTTCACCCACCCAGCGAGAGATCAGTCCGGCGACCATTTGTTCAATATCGCGATGACTTCCCGGATTTTCAACCAAGTCTGCCACTTTCGATCCGCCTGCCGCCGACGCGATGGAAATCACAAACAAAGTTTTTTCACGAACCTTTTGATAAAGCTCTGCGTGGTCATAAAACTTCTTGCGAGTGTCGCTAGTGGTGGCCTCCCGCGCGTGCAAAAGAATGTGTTCAATCATCAAACCACCCATGCTGTGGGTGACGACAACGCACTTATTGAATTTCCCGCAATTGGCCGTCAAAATTTGCCGCGCCACTGCGGGTCCTTCGGTGGACACATCTTTGCGCCCGTCGTAACACACCAACGTGCGCAATTTTGGATCGGGAGCAATCACTCCATCGCCGCCTTGCCAATACTCGCGCAATCGCTTGTCGCTATTGCAGCCGTCCCGCTGTCCTTTGCCGTGAATGAAAATGTACCCCACCTCATCATCTTGATATCCTGCCGGAGGACCGCTTGCTAAATCCTCGTCGGCAACGGAAGCGATCGCAAGATTCAAGCGAAACACACCAGAACGGGGTGAATCAAAAATAATTTGATGATGGCCAGCTTGGTGACGTTGAGGAATCCACAAGACTCTTTGCGACTCTTTGTCGTAAATGGCCCCGGTCGGAAGATCGAAAGCTTTCATTTCAGGATCCACTGCGAAACCCAAATTCAATGTCAATGGTAGAAGTTCGCGACCGTCAATCACTGCCGATTTCGAACTGAGAGAATTCGTTTTAAAATCCACTCGTGAACAATTGCCGAACACCACGACCAACGCCGCAATGACCGGCAGGCTGCGCGAAATAACGCCCCAGCCTCCCCCTTTTTGCAATGTTGACCACAGCTTGCGCGCATTCATAAAACTGTATCGGTAAAAACTGAGATTTTTAAATCGCCTTTTCGGAGAATTCAACCAGATGGAGTGCCGGTTCTCATTGTGAAACAATTCTGAAGCGCGGTCTGAAAGCACTGATTGAAAAAGCAAAGGCCCAAGTTTTCACTTGAGCCTTTGACCCCTCGCACTTTTCCCGCACCCTTGTTTCCCTCAGCCTAAAGGTCAATGCACATCAACCTGTTCGCAAGAGAGTTTTGGTCCAGCCATTGATACTGGATAGAACTTGATCGCTGGCATTGGCGAACTGCACTCCGTACGCCTGGTTCTTTTCACACCACACGACTTGCCCCTGAACTTCAACAAGCTCTTGGCCGTCTGGGCTGGCGATCTTCATGGTGATGATTCCACCCTTCTCTAATGCCGACTCTGCACTAAAAGACAACCCACCAAGAGAGATCGTTTTCATATGAGCCACAAGTTCTCGTTCACCAATTTTAACTTTGATTTCTGAATCCATTTGGAATCGTTCGAACTTTCGTCGAAATCCAGGTGAGCGTGTTCGTTGCACTCCGTACACTAAAATCGGAATCAACAACAACACCATAAAGCCAAACATTCTTGGATACTGTGTCGCACCTGAAGTCGTGCCCTGCTCGATGATCGACTTCACCAAACCACAGCCACCACCGGTTTGGGGTGAGTCCGAAGCTGGAGCTCGGGCCGCCGCGGCCGCATCAAAATCAGGTTGGTAGCCGGCGAGAGTTCCGCCCACGGCTTTCGCTGCGATGACGGATCGCTCAACGTTGATTCGCGCACCCGTTTGAACCTTTCCAGACAAACTCGCCAGCACATCACCGTTGGTCATGATGTTTTGTTTGAGTTGATACCCCGTGAGATTCGGTGACTCCCGCAAGATCAGAGCCGCCACACCCGAGACAAAAGGCGCCGCCATCGAAGTCCCTGACATGCCGACGTAAAGATTCCCTGGGTAGCTCGAATAAATCATGCTGCCAGGACTTGCGATGTGCACGGTGGTAGCCCCGTAATTCGAAAAGCTAGAAAGATTATCAAATGAAGTTGTCGACGCCACCGCCAAGTTACTTGGAACTTGAAGCGCAGCTGGATACATTGGAGCCGTATCGTTGTTCGTGCTCGCATTGCCCGCCGCTGAAACAATCAAAACGTGATGTTGATAAGCGTAGGCCATTGCATCTAACAAACCTTGAGAATAACTAGGCCCACCCCACGAATTATTGATGATCGAGGCGCCGTTATCGACGGCGTAATAAATTGCGCGGATCGCATCGGCCGTTGTACCAGAACCATCGCCCGCCAAAAACTTCAGCGGCATAATTTTCACCCGCGACTCTTCAATCGCATTTGCAAAAATATTAATTCCAGCGCCGACGACAATGCCAGCCACGTGCGTGCCATGCCCCTCATCGTCTGTGGGCGAAGATGCATTGGCCACAAAATTCCAACCAGAAATGTCATCTATATAACCATTGTGATCGTTATCTAAATTGTCACCCGCGATTTCGGCCTGGTTGACATAGATAGCGCCTGAATTTTGAAAGAGCTCGTGCGTGATATCTACGCCCGTGTCGATGACGGCCACGATGGGCTTCTCACCTTGATTCGCGGGAACCGCTTGCAACCAAGCTTCACGGACTTTGACCGGAGCTGAATGCTGCACAAAACAATCTGTGTCCGTCGAAGAGCAAGTGCTTTGCATCGTCAAACCGTCGGCCATGATCTGAGCCTTGCTGGCTTTGTCGTATCTTTGCAGAGGCTCTTCAGCGACCAACCGAACTTTATAGTTGGGTTCAATGTACGCAACATCCGGGTCATTTTTTAATTCATTAATTAACGAATCGGCACCCGGGGTGGTCTTCAACGAAATGTGATACATATTTGTTCCACCGAAAGTGTTCTTCAGCGAAGCTTTGCCGAAAATCTTTCCGTGAATGGAATTCGATGTGACGGAGTGACGATATTTAACTATATATTCGCCGGGTACAGCATCTTGTGCTTGCGCCCAAGCGTGGGGCACAAGTAGAGCCATAAGTCCGATCCAACTGTTGCGCAAAACGTCCTCCTTAAGAGATCTGACAAATAACCTATCGGCGACAAGACTAAGGACTTGATAGGAAGACGTGTAAATATTTTTTAAAATTGTCGACTGATTAGACGAGAGGCGCTCCAAATTGAGAACCTCGCAAAAAATTCAGAGTGGTGGTCGCAGATTGAGACGAACATCGATCGCCCTCAGTGCGAGAGTTTTTGAAAGGAACAAATCATATCGCCAAGGTGCACACCAAATTTTGAAATTCGCGCGCGATTCAAAATCTGTGTTTCACTGACTTGAAACAAACTGTCTTCAAATTGAACTCTCACGGTTCGATCTGAAAAAAGCGGAATTTCAAATTGATAAGTCATTTTAAAAAGATGGCCTACCAAGAACTCTTCGAGCTTCAAATGAAACTCGCGAATATCAGCGTTCGACTTCGATCGGAACTTTGGGGAGCCACTCTCGTGGCGAAGTTTCGTCGTTTTTTTGGCGGAGTTTTTCAAGGATTTTTTGAAAGATCGGTGATTGGGTGAGGGAACTTCGGTTTGCATGGAGCCTCCTTCGCGTCCGCTCAGCGAATGGGGAAACAGGGCCTTCCGAAAATAAGAAAAAGAAGCGAGGCCCAGTGTAGGAAGCCATCTGCAGGATCACCTGCAGAATGTCTCTGCGCACTCCATGTGGAGAATTATCTGCGGCCAGATTTGATTTTCACTTGAAGTTTAGAAATCAGATGAACCGCCATTTTTTCTTGAACGCGACACATTTTGAGTTCATCGCGGCGGTAAGAGCGCTGGGACGGGGTCAAAGTTCCGGTCTCAAGCTCCATTTCATAATCGAGTTTGGAGGCTCGGATGCCTTCGAGTTCTTTGGTCTGCTGTTTAAACAGCTTTGTCACGCCACTCACAGGTGCAACTTCAATCCATTCTTCTTTGCCACGATACCAAGAGACCATGCGCAAAAAGCGGGCTTTGTTTTTTGCCAAAGTGAAGCGTGGAAATTGCTCCTCACCCAATTCGAGAATGTTTTCAATCTCATCGAGATTGTCATTCTCTTCCTCTTCTTCATCATGGATTTTCATAGGTTTGGAGTTTTGAAGATTATCGGAATTGCCAAAACCCATTTCAGCGGACTCGGTCGACATCTCTGTGGACATTTCATCCATCTCGTCGATTTCATCCATGTCATTGGCCGCTTCTAATTCAGCGGCCCGATCTTCTTCCAACTCAGCGGCAATTTCAGCTGCCATTTCGGTAGAAATTTCAGAAGGAATTGTTGAAATCTCAGTGGAAATTTCGGCGGACGAAATCTCAGTTGAAATTTCAGCGGAATTTTCCATAGAAATCTCAGTGGAAATTTCAGTATTCATAGATGACCCCCAGTTTCTGCCTGCAGCTTTTCAAAAGATATCTTATACCTCATGTCGAAAATTTCGACAAGGGGTCAGCTTTCAGTTGTGAAATCTTATCCCGATCCAGAATCTTCGACCTGGTGAATTGAACCCTGCAATCTCTTCACTGGAGTCATTCATCAAATTCTTTACACCGGCTTCAAAAATATTCTGATTTTGGGACTCTTCAAACTTCAAATCCCAGAGCCATTTCTCAGCAAGGCTTTCCCCGCGATCCTTGCGTTCACCCAAGTATCGAGCGCTCAGGACCCACTGGGTCATCTGTGAAGCTTCTAAAGTCACTTGCTGCGCAAACTGCCACTGCGGTCGGCGCGGCAAAATCTCTCGACTCGAAAGGTCAATGGCCCGCATCAAAGTGACCTGAATTTTGTACTTTCCGTGATCCCACGGTCGCGAAGCTTCGAGCTCCAAGCCATCAATCAGGGCCCGTTGAATATTTTTATAGTGCGAAGACGAAAAATCGAAATCTATCATTTCTGTGATTTCAGTGTGAAAAAGATTCGCGCCCCAGCCGCCCCATCTTTCTTGACCCGTGCGCGCCAGCTCAGCCGTCCACGAAGTTTCGGGATGCAAGTCCTTGTCGCCATAGATCGAATGGAGCTGATAAAAGGTCGGCTGCTTCAAACCTTGGGCGAGCGTGAGTGAAGTCAGACTTCCCTCGCTATCGAACAACTCCTGACTCAAATGCAATAGCGGTTGGCAATTTGAGGCCTGACAATCCAGCCGCGCACCCAAGCCCCAGGCGGTCAATCCCGAAGCCAACGTCCCGCCCAACACCAGCGCCCCACTTTGGAGGCGCTCAGCGTGCACCAGCTCGCCCACATTGAGGAGTTCGAAGTCCTGCGCCTGCCATTCGGCTTGGGAGTAAATCTGCAAGTGGTCCATCCGCCACTGACCCGACAGCAAGACCGCCGACCGAATTTCACGAATCATCTCATCGTATAAAAAGGTTTCGCCACCCGAATCTTTGTTTTCGCTTTCCCGCTCGGCCTGTGTTTTCTCTACCCGCAGTTTCACATGATCTTGATCGCGGCCTCCCCAGCGACCTTCAATGGCACCCCGCTTTTCAGCCGATCGAGAATAGGCATCCACGTCGTCCACCGGAAAAATGTCATCGTCAGAGTGGGTTGTGCGATCGTGCCACCAGATTTTGAGGGAATGGGTGGACGTTAGGTTTTCTTCAAAAAATCCCGTGAACGAGCGCAGTTTTTTTTCATCGCGCTCGCCATCGATAGGATCTCCCAAAAGCGAACGCCCGTTCGAAACAAAATTTGAGAAAGCCAAGCCCGCTCGATGTTGTTCGGTCCCCGCCACCTTCGAAAGCTGCGCAAGGCTAGCCTCTTCACTGAGCCATAGGCGGATCAGTTGAGAGTCCGCAGTTCCCTCTTCCATCGCCAGTACTCCACCCATGGCTTGGCTGCCATAAAGAAGAGTTTGAGCCCCTTTTAAAATTTGCTTCTGACTTGAAAACTCTCGCAACAGCTCGTCGGATGAAAAAGATCCTGAAGGTGTCGTGGCATCGTTCAACTTAAACCCATTCCACATCAGAACGAAACGATCAGAGCCCAGGCCGCGCAAGAACAGAGACGTGGGTCGAGAGCTTTCTGGATCGCCCTGCACGCTCAGACCCGATTGCGAGCCGAAACCTTCAAAAGGTGAAGTGGTGCGATCGTCAATCTTCACTTCGCTCAGTGGTTTGCGAATTGGATCGAGTTTCAAAATAAATTCTTTCGAAAAATTTTCAGGCTGTGAATTTTCAGTTTGCGCGGCCGAATGGACTTCGATCACCAAAATAAAGCCCACCATCCATCGCTTCCCGATTTTAGAATTGAAACTCATCGACGGACTAATAATCTCGGTAAAAGTGGCAGACTTCGCCACCATTGTTGGCGAAATAATCCTGATGATAATCCTCTGCCGGATAAAAGTGCGGGAGGTCTTGAATTAAAGTGGCGACGTTTTTTCCCGAAAAAATATTGCGACCAACGAGTTCGGCCTTCGACACCTCAGCTTGCTGCTTTTGCTCTTCGTTGTGGCAAAAAATCACACTGCGATATTGAGTGCCGACATCAACACCTTGGCGGTCCACATCCGTAGGATCATGAAGGCGCCAAAAATAAGTGAGTAAATTCGAAAAACTCAAAACCTTAGGGTCAAACAAAATTTGCACGACTTCTGCGTGTCCTGTTTGCCCTGTTTTCACTTGCTGATAGCGCGGATCGATCAACTTTCCACCGGCGTAACCAGTGCATGTTCCCAAGACTCCTGGCACTGCTCGCAGAAGATGTTGCACTCCCCAAAAACAACCGGCGCCGAGAGTCGCCAGCTGAGCCGTGGGATGAGAACTCAAAGTCTTTTGCCAACGTTTAGCCACTGGATTTAAGAGTGCTTGCGTTGGAACTTTGGAATCTGATTTGGAATCTGATTTTGATTCTGGCTTAGAATCTAGGCTGGGACGAGAATTGGGAGGAGAAGGAGACGGAGAATTTGCCATGAGAATTTATGGTCCTTGCCGACCAAATTTGTCAATCAGTGTTGCGTATCAGGCCACTTTGTTTTGAGTTGCTCCATAAACCCATCACTTGTCATCTGATCAAGCGTCGTTTGCCAACGCTGCAGAAGTTGGTCACTCGTGTCCTTAGAGAAGCCGATGTAGACCTGCTGACCTTCCATGCGAAAAACTTCTTCAATTTGGCCAAGGTCCACATTCGCCTGCTGGGCTAAAATGGGATACACATCCGGCGTGGTAAACCACAAATCCACCAAGCCATTGACCAACTTTTTGAGACTCACTTTGCCATTCGGACCCTGCGATAAATTTTTGAAACCCAACTTCCGCAAATGTTGATCTTGAACGTCCTCTTTGACGACGCCAATTTTTGAGGAGACCTTCGCACCGCCAAGAATCGCATAAAATGGACGTTCAGGATCTGAGAGCACTTCCCCAAGAAATTCTATTTCCCTATTTAACAGAAAACCTGCCGCAGCCTTTTCGGGAAAATATTGGGCAACGGTC
>CALCCV010000414.1 GCA_937900305.1 uncultured Pseudobdellovibrionaceae bacterium
ACAAGCATTCACTGCCACAAGAGCGCTCACCCAGATGCAGGTTGCGTTATATGATCGAGATAGATCCAGTGCTTTTCTCAAAAAATGTCCTTCTCTTCAACCCAGTTTGTCTTTCGAAAATTTCTTGCTGCTGTTTAATCGGAAGGTTTTTTTGATGTAAAGTCCTAAGAAGAACCTTCGGATCTTGCGGACTGCTCTTTGGCAGAGTGGCCTCCAATAATTGTCTCCACTTTTGCGGAAGCAAGACTGCCAGTTCATAGCCTTTCTTTAGTGTCCTGAGGTTGACGGCGTCTATGCCGAGACTTTCAACTCGATCAGTAAGAAAATCTGCGACCTCGTTAGCAATCGCCTGATTGGCGTATCGCTCCCGATCAGTAGATGCAGCCTTTAAAACAGTTTTCACTTCATCCGTCGTCATATGTATAGCTTGAGACAGTGCCCGACCCTTTACAGCCTTAGCGTCATCACTGTCTGGAAAACGATTGCAGATAATTACGATCTTTCCGCGGAAAACAAATTCGTTACATTGGTCGCGAAGGGCCGTTGAGCCCCATCTCACAACTCTGTCATTTTCATTCGTGGGCCAAGTTGCAGCCTTCAAGATCGCCATCGACACTGGGCTTAAAAAGAGCCCCGAGCTATCATCGATTAAGATCCACGAGTCTGTATGAGCCCGCAAAAATTCAAAAAAGTGCAGCGGAGTGCTGTAGCTTCCCAGATGCTCGGGATTAATGTTTGCAGCTTTCATCGCATCAAGTGCCGTCGTGGATTTACCGGAGCCTGGTGGCCCTTCAATAATAACTGCATGAAAATATTCACTTAATCTGATCGCAACAAGTAGATCCCTGATAGTTTCCTGATGGGTCAATCCTGCCTCCTGTGGAACTCTTTCGAGCCCAGACACGTAAAGTGCAGTTCTGCACTAATCCGCGACTAGTAGCTGAAAATCCTTTGGGTTTCAAGGTTTTGTCGGATTAATTTGCCCGAGGATATAGTGCAGATGCGTGGGTGATACGCCCAGCTTTCTTGCCGCATCCGCTTTTGTCGTAGACTGATTTACAATGTCCAAAACCATCTTCGATTTGATATCCATTATGTAAGATTCGATTCCCTTAATGGTAGAAGGCTTTGTGTCCACTTTAGATCCGTAAAGACTGGCCTCCAAGTCTTCAGGTTTTAATAGACTCACATCTGACTTTATTAAATGTCTTTCGACCACAGCTCTAAGCTCTCGAATATTTCCGTGCCAGGGGTAAGCTACAAACACATCAAGACATTTTTTCTGAAATGCTCTGCGGATACCATTTTGCTTACAAACCTCTTCAGTGAATTGTTCAACCAGTGGGCCGATGTCCTGTGGCCTTTCCCGAAGAGGCGGATTTACAATCGTAACACCCGCAATTCGATAGTATAAATCCTGACGAAAGGTTCCCTGCTTAACCATCTCCTCGAGATTTTTGTGAGTTGCTGCGACAATCCGAACATCTACCGAGATGGAACGTGTACCGCCGACTGGAGATACCTCGCGCTCTTGTAAAACACGCAAGAGCTTCACTTGTAGCTCTAGGCTTAAATCTCCAATTTCGTCTAAAAATAGCGTTCCTCCGTCGGCTTGACGAAATTTTCCGAGGTGGTCGTGCATTGCTCCGGTGAACGCTCCCTTTTTGTGACCAAAGAGCGACGAATCGATAAGTGCCGGCGGTTCTGCACCAATATTGATTGCGACAAATGGTTTTTGAGAGCGATCACTTGCTCGGTGAAGAGCTTGCGCCACAAGCTCTTTGCCTGTGCCGCTTTCTCCGAGGATCAGAATTGTTGCGCTCGACGGTCCTAGCTTTCGAATTTCCTGACAAGTTCTATAAAGAGGGTAAGACCTTCCGATAAAGCCCGTTTCTAAAATGAACTTTGCTTTTTCATCATCTTCAATCTCAGAAGAAATCGCGCGAAAGTTTTCTTCAAATTTTGCACAATAGGCTAAAACAATTTCTTTGAAACGGTCATTCTCAATATTTTTATCAATGGTATCGAGCGCGCCGGAAATAAAGTTTTCCCGCATCACACCTTTACTGTCGTCTAGTGTGAAGCCCAGTATTTGTTGGTGTGGCTTGAGCTTTCTAATCTCCTGAATAGTTTGTGCGCCACTCATTCCAGGCATGTGATAGTCCATTAAGATCAGTGCGAAGTCTTCTTTGGCTGCTCGGACGCTTTTAATCGCCTCTTCGCCTGATCCGGCGGTTTTGACTTTGTATCCCCACACCTTTAGCAGGTCGGCAGTCGGTTGAAGATTATCTTTGTCATCGTCAACAACAAGAATCTTATAGCTCATGTGTTGCCCTCCATTGGATTTGCGATGCGAACATAAAATGCAGTTCCTTGCCCGATTCTCGATGTGAATCCAATTGAAGCATTGATCTCCTCACAAAACTTTTTTACTACATAGAGACCAAGGCCAGTTCCTCTGCTAGTCTTCGTCGTAAAATCTGGTTCGAAGACTCGATTTTTTAT
>CALCCV010000415.1 GCA_937900305.1 uncultured Pseudobdellovibrionaceae bacterium
CGTTTTCGATTGTCGACCTGGCGAATGGCCAACGCGAGGGCTTTTCGACTGCCCACAAAAATACAAAGCGTTTTAGCCCGAGTTAGACCCGTGTACATCAAGTTCCGAAACAACATTTTAAAGTGCTGACTCGCTACAGGAATGATCACCGCCGAAAACTCGCTGCCTTGAGATTTGTGAATCGTGATTCCGTAGGCAAGCGAAATTTCGGTCAAATCTTCTCGCGTGTAAGTGACCTGGTTGTTGTGGCCAAATTGGATTTGGCACTCGTACGTTTCAGAATCCATCTCCAAAATTCGTCCAATATCGCCGTTGAACACCCCCAAGTCATAATTGTTGCGGGTCTGAATCACACGGTCACCAACTCGAAAAACACGATCTCCGATCTGAATCTGAGCAACACCTTCTCGTTCGGGATTGACTGCATTCTGAAGGCAGCGATTGACATTCAGAGTTCCCAAACTGCCACGAACCTGTGGTGATAAAATTTGAATCTCCATGCCCTCACCAAAATACTCAGGAATCGATTTTGTGTACAAATGCAGAATCACATCCAATGCCGTTTGCCCATAACGAAGAGCCGACCACGGATGAATGGATTTCAGAACTTCTTGGAGCTCTGCAAACTCTGAATCCGCCTGATGCAAACGTTGAAGGTCCACGTGACGAAACTTTTCAGGAATGACGAAAACTTGACTCCTCACCTCGGTCGGATCCGTAAACTCTTGGACCAGGAGATTTTCGAACTTGACCTCATCTCCCTGACGCAAAAGACGTCCCGTCACCACATCACCGGTTTGCACCAATTGCTCTTCTCCCAAAATCTGGGTGCGCTCTAAAGCCTTTCGAGCGCGATGAATAAATTTCGCTTGTTCCTGAGTCACCTCTTCAGCATCGACAAACAAACAACCGGCCCGCTCTTGCCACAGTTGGGGACGGTGAAAGGGCGACGGAATTTTTGGCACCTGTCCCTTATTGATTTGGTGAGCGAACGCAATGATTGGCGATTCTTCGGCCTGGCGAAACACTTTGTTCAAACGAAAATGGGGAACCCGTTCGGCCATTAGCAAATCCTGCAACACATTGCCAGCTCCCACCGACGGCAATTGGTCGGGATCGCCGATGAACAACACCAAAGCTCTCGCAGGCACGGCCTTCAGCAGCGCCGCCGCTAAACTGATATCTAGCATTGAACATTCATCTACAACCAACGCATCCAAAGACAAGGGATCGTCTTCTCCTTTTTTAAAACCATTTTTTTCAGGCGACCATTCCAATAACCGGTGCAGAGTTTTCGCTTCGGCACCAATCACCTCGGTCATCCTCTGGGCCGCACGACCCGTCGGCGCCGCCAACACCACTTTTTTATTCATGGCCTGCAGAAGTTTTACAAATGTTTGAGTCGTCGTTGTTTTGCCACAACCCGGCCCCCCGGTGAGAATCGAAAAAGACTCTCCCGCGATTCCCACCACCGCGTTGGTCTGCTCCTCACTGAGAATGAGGGTCTTTGTCGCCGCGTAACGCTTCAGCCATTCCCGAACGCGATCTTTGTCAACGGTCTGAGGAGAAGCGACGAAATGTTTGACCTTCTCTGCCACACTCAACTCGTCATAATAAATCGACTTCGCATAGTAAGCGGCCGCGAAATCGCCAGCTTCGCTGGGCACTTCGCGAGTTTTGATCTCCCCAGCCGCCAACAACACCTCTAAGCGCTTTACCACTTGCTCGCTTGAACCCGCTTCGAGGAGCGCCATCGTGTTTTCGGAAATTTGAACTTGAGTCAGATAGCAGTGGCCCTCTTCCCGTGAGGCCGCGAGAACATGTTTGACACCCGCCTCAACACGAGGGTCTCCGCCGCGCTCAAACCCCATT
>CALCCV010000416.1 GCA_937900305.1 uncultured Pseudobdellovibrionaceae bacterium
ATCGCAAGACCGTGGAGCGAAAAATTCTATTTCTCGCTCGAATGGCCAAGTTTCGTTTTGACGCCAGAAATTTACAGTCTGCCAAAGCAGCAGAGATTCAGTTCGACGACATGGAAACTCTGGAGCACACGAAATGCAAACCGCTCTCCATCACTGTTGCAGTTGAAGCCTCGACTCGGCGGATCTTGAGCTTCAAGGTGTCACGAATGCCGGCAAAAGGAACCCTGGCGGCCATTTCTCGAAAGAAATATGGCCCCCGCAAAGACGAACGGGGTCCCGCCAGACGCGCTCTCCTAGAAGATATGCAGAGACTGGTGGAAGAAAACGCAGTCATTAAATCCGATAAAAACCCGCACTACCCACCCGATGTGAGAGCCGCATTTCCGAAGGCGAAACACCTGACTTACAAAGGCCGCAAGGCCGCAGTAACAGGACAAGGGGAGTTAAAGGTGGGAGGAAAAGATCCCATCTTCAGTCTCAACCACACGTGCGCGATGTTCCGAGACAACCTCAAACGACTGCATCGAAAGAATTGGTGTACAACCAAGCGGCCCAGAATCTTAACCGCAATCCTTCAGATCTATGCCGAATATCACAACAGCTATGTGATATTAAATCCAGCGCGCTAAAAACCAGACCCATTCAAACAATAAATCAAAACCATCATCGAATATGGACCCAACCAAATCCCAAAACCGATCTCAAGGTATCAACAGGAAAATGTTCCATGTAGTTTAAATAGACACTGGCGTCGGGACGGGTCTAAATCCGAAACACGTCCCGGAGTTGGAGCAACAATCAAGTCGTCCAGTTTAATGTTTACTCGAGATCCCGCTCTTCTGCGCTTTCTCAGACTTCGACTCGGTCTGCGTTCCGAAGGCCGTAGAATTGGCGCGGAGTTCATTTCTGACGTCGCGAACTCCAGGCAGGTGTTCGATGGCTTCTTCTGCCATTCGTTTCATGCGGCGATCTTCGACGGAGCCCGTGAGAGTGACGACACCATCGGCAACGGCGATTTCGATTTCGCTGGCGTCAATGTGGGAATCATGTTCGAGGCATTCGCACACTCGCTCTTTGATACTTTCGTCAGAGCGTTTCCAGCCTTTAGGTCCTTTTCCGGAGTGGGTGCCTTCGTAGTTTTGCATTTGTTCGCGCTCCATGAAATTTGGACCGCCATCTAGCCGGCTGGCACTGTAGCCTCCGCCGCGCTGACTTCCTAATGAAAAAGAATCTGAATTTGTGTTTCTTGATGATCGATCGTTCCAAGGTTGAAACTCTGACGACCGCTGTGAGCGAGTGTCGTAAGAACCGAAGTCAGTATCGCGAGAATTGTTGCGCGAACTTTGATAGCCATCTTGTTGTTGCCCGCGGTGCCAATCTTGCTGGCCCTGATAATTGTCGCGCTGATAGCTGTCGCGTTGCCCTTGATAAGTCCCGGCTTCGCGATAACTGCCGCCTTGATAGCCGCTGCGATAGTTGCGCTCGGTGTTTGAATCTTGTGATTGCGGGCGGCGCTGCGAATCGCTTTCAGAATTCCACCGGAAAGAGCCGCTGCCGTAGGCATTGTCGAATTCGTTCATGCCACGACCCGAGCCAAAACTTTGGCCGCGAGAATCGTAATCACGTTCTGAAAAACGCTCGGCGTAGTCACCTTGTGAATAGCCCTCACTACCAACCCGTGCATTTGGTGTTGGGTACGGGGACATTTGCGATTGCATGGCCTGGGATTGGTTGCCGCGAAAACCTTGTCCCTGACTCGATCCCTGTCCTGGACCTTGCTGCTGCTGGGTGGATTGTCGATGGTTTGCCATAGTTACGTCCTTTCTCTGTGAAAATCCTTTCCGAAGATTTCAGTAAGATTTGATTGAGGATTCAAAGCCGAACTTAAAGCTCGCGTAAAAATTCTATTTTAGAAAATGGAAACGGAAAAATTGTCAAAAGTGGATCCTCAGCTTGTGATTCGACATTGGCAAAAGCGTCTAAGGTGAGGAAAGCTTGTCACCTTGAACGGCGAAGTTGGTACTTTCTGTACTGCGGATAGAAATACCAGCTTAGGACGCAGGCAGCTAGCAGGTTCCGGCTATAGTGCCGGCGGTTGAGGGAAGATTAAATATAATATCACTTATAAGGTAAAGGTCCAATGACAAGGCAAGCACTAGGGGCGTGAGCGCGAAGAGCGAATGATTGTCGTAGGTCCATACGTGTTTTAAGGCAAGGGTCCAGGACCAATGGTGGCAAATCTCATTTGTCTAAATTGTAACTAGACAGACTCACTTCACTTGACGAAACATACCGTTTAGTATGTTAATGATTTAAACAACAGGAGGTTTTATGAATTCACGACCATTCACTCTTTGTCTTTGGTTTGATAAGGAGGCCGAGGAGGCAGCTCGTTTTTATACTTCGATTTTTAAGGACGGAAAAATCGGGAAAATCAGCTATTATGGTAAAGAGGGCTTTGAGTTTCATCAACAGCCTGAAGGTAAAGTGATGACTGTAGATTTCGAAATCAATGGTCAAAAATTCCAAGCTCTAAACGGAGGCCCGATCTTCCAGTTTAACGAATCTATTTCAATCGTCATCACTTGTGACACACAAATGGAAATCGATACGTATTGGGAAAAGCTAACGGCGCAAGGCGGAAGCGAAGTTCAATGTGGATGGCTAAAAGACAAATTCGGAGTCAGTTGGCAGATCGTGCCCGCCGCCTTTCATGAAATGATTAACAGCGCCGACAAGGCCAAATCTAGCCGAGCTATGCAAGCCATGTTTACAATGAAAAAGTTTGATATCAATGCGCTCAATCGAGCTTACCAAGGTCCTAACTGACATGATGAGTTCGGAGGTCTCTTGGCGCGCCTCCGAACAGTGTCCGAACAGTCATTGATGTTCACGATCAAATTCAATCACAAGAGGCCTTGCTGGTTGTCACCTTCGCAGTTTTTCGGCTTCGCCGTGAACACAGATTTGCACATTAACAGCGTCCTCGCTTAAAACACAGTCTTACATATTATTTTTCGTTTTCTATTTAAGATCCCGTCGAGTTAAAATTATCGTTGAATTAGATTTGACCAGATCGGAAATAGATGACGAAAGTCGGTAAAATGATTGCGGAACAGCTTCACGCAAAAATCAGATCCTGCATTCAGGTTTTGCAGCGGCATACGGATCGGGTTTGGTTTCCTCCTCTCATTGGACTTTTAGCAGCTATTGATAATCTTGTTGTCGTGATTCCAAATGATGGAATTTTGATTTCGAGTTCCATGCTGTTTCCTAAACGATGGTTCGTATTCGCCTTGAGTATCACAATCGGTTCCACGCTTGGTGCACTCGGGCTGGCGGCTCTAGTTGAACTGCAAGGACTGCCTCGGATTCTGGAGCTGTATCCTGGCCTCAGCGAAACTAAATCGTGGGCACTGTCGATGGAGTTTTTCGAAAAATACGGATTGCTTTTGGTGTTTGCCGTGGCCCTGACGCCGTTGATGCAGCAGCCAGCGGTTATTCTTGCCAGTCTTGCCAATACTCCACTGATCGAGCTGGCGACGGTTATCTTTATTGGAAGATTCATCAAATATTTGATCATGGCTTATTTGGGATCCCACGCACCGAAAATGCTTATGAAAATGTGGGGCTTAAAAAGTGAACTGAAAGATGTCGGAATTAAGCTCAAATGAGCAAATAAAAACACAAAGTGTTGCCTATGCCTATCAGAAAATCCGTCGAGTGGAACACTAACGTCGACACGTTAGTGCTCCCGGTCTTCAGCAGCAAGAGCCGACTTCGCTCGCAGGCGTCATGCCAAATTTTTGCATGTGGTAAGGAAGATTTCGATTTGCGACTTCGAGCTGTTCGTCGGTCATGTCGATGCCGATCACTTTACCCATGGCGCCTACGAGTTTCGAGAGGATAAAGCAGTCTCGCCCAGTTCCACTTCCTAAATCGAGTGCGGTTTTCCCTTCTAACAAAGAAGGAATCGGGGATCCGCAACCGTAGAACTGATCTTTCACTTCTTCACTGACGTCTCGAAGAATTTCGCGCAGGTGTAGCGGCATGCTATCCATCGTGCAGCAGGCTTTGTAAGATCTGATAGTGAAGTGATTGGCCAGAGAGTAGGGCGACCCTTTGGCGCGAGTTCGAGCATTTGATTAAAATCACAATCGAAGATTTCGCCCTTCCAGCTCACAGAGACTAGTCGGACTGAGCCGACAATAGAGCGAACTATTGGCATCGCTTAATGAGGCCCTGCGCATCGACCTGTAAGACACTGTCTTTGGAGTAGGGTCGCAAAAATTTTAGCTCGTAAGTTTTTCGCCCCATGCGATCGGCAAATGCTAGTGCGACCTTCGTTGATTCCGGAAAGTGGTCGCCGGAAAGAACTCTCGAGCGGGCATTCGCCTCGTTCATTTTTTTCAAGTCGGTAAATTCTTGAGCGACAGGAATTTCGACCCCATTTTTCTTATAGACCCCTTCGAAGCGAAAAGTCAGAGGCTTACCGTTGAGGTTAGAGACATCATAACCATTGCCCTTGCTCTTCGAATTTTCGCTGAGCGCTTTCGCGATCCAGGCGATGGGAGCACCCATGATCGTCACATTGCCAGAAAAAAATTCGGGAAAGTTCGGCACGTCCTGGCTTCTAGAAATCCAATCTGGCTCTTGCGTGGCTCCAGGCAACGACTTGTCGGAAAGCCCGTTGCGGATGGCTGTAAACGGACGCCAGTGGTTCACTCTTTGACGAGTTTTCCACGAACTAATCGTGGCGTCGGCCATGGCCAAGTTCGCACCCGCAAACAAACGCAAGGCTTCCGGAAAACTAGAATTCAAATGTTCCACCACACGTTTAACAATTTGATTTGCCACCGTGTGACCACTGATATCCATCGCATAAAAAAACTTTAGATCCTCTTCGGACGCGACGACCTTACAGCCTGGCCCTTTTGTGGGGATGCCGTTTTCGTCATCTTTTCGCCCAATACATCTTGTGTACTCGTAATCGCGAAGGTAAGTCGCTTTTTTCAAATCAGTCGGTGAAAATGGTTTTTGGCGGACTCCGCCAGAGGCTGCCTCGAGGTTGCAAATTCCGTACGGTTTCGTACCCGCCCAATCTTCATCGTCACCAACGTCTCCTTCTTCAAAACGAAATTGGCCACGCTCGGTGCTGACTTTATACGGAATCGGCGTGAAACTTTCGTTACGAACGATTTGGTACAACTTCGCAACTTCTTCGCCGATCGCGACGCTGTTTTTTCGAGCTTCGCCATCCGAAATCTTGGCCACACTCTCAACGTACAAATCCTCTAGATTCTTTTTCAATGATTCATAGGAAGATTTTTCTTCTGGACTGGCGGACGATATCGCATTGTCAATTAACGGCAGTAGTAATCGGTAACCAGCCGTTAGAGCCGCCAAATCTGGAGCCGCACTGCGGGCAGTTTGAGACGTTGCAGTGAACGCAACATAAAAGGGTTCATACTTCCATTGAATAATATTGTAGGCATCGTGCATGGCTAAGTGGACATTGGCCAAATCACGAAAGAAAGATCCGAGATGAGTTCCACCTGACTCCGGGCGCCGCATAATATTGTTTATTTTTACGACCTCGCTCCAACCCAAAACATCAGCGGACGATGCGATTTGGCGCTTCTGGAAGTGATGAGCGGAAGCTTTTTTTTTCTTTCGCAACGCCAACGGATTCCACTCCTGTTAGCCCGGCAACAAGTAACGCGCACGTAAACCCTCGACTAAAAAACTTGCTCGTTTGTGAATAGCTTACTGCTGTATAAATAATTTTTTTTGCCAATACCGTCGTTCGATCAAATTTTGGCGAATTTAGAATGGCAAGAAAGGCTTGAAACATTCCCGACTGTCCAATCGAATCTTCAATCAAGAAGGAATAGTTAAGGCTGATGTTTGGATCCGCTCCAGCCTGAATGAGCCGTTCGAAAATACCAATCTTATCTTTTTGATAGGCTAAAATTAAGACGGGCTCGTTCGATTCTGGATCTTTCTCGTTCGGATTGGCGCCTTTCATTAGAAGTTGAGCTACAGGGAACAAATTTGTGCGTATCCTCGCGAGCGAAGTTTGCCTAAAAAGGGCCGCGAATTCACTGCAAGAGCGGCAATGAAACGAGAAAAAGAAACTTGCTGAGCAGGTTTTGGACATCGAATCTTCACCCAGAAACATTCTGGAGGTTGGATACTGATCGCCGCGATTTACCTTTCGAGTCTCATCGGATGTCGAGGAATCAAAACATCCTGCGTAAAGTGCTGGTCACGAACTGCCAAGGTGTCTTCGGCTTTTACAGTTCCGTATCTGCAATTGGGCAGTTGAAGATCGCAGCGGGATATCCTGAGGGTTTCGAATCGATCACTCTCTCCTGCTCGAACTCTGACTACAAGAGAGTTGGCATCCCAAGTCGAACTACAGAATTTCACAAACGAACCATCTTGATAGCAAATTCGTTCCAGCCCATCCATTGTCAAATCATGGTACTGATGACGACTAAAGAGAGAGTTGCCAAAAACCGAGACTCCGTTGCAAGAGTCTTGATCAATGGTCATTCCAAAATCATCTTCAAGAAAGTTCCCCCTCAAATCGGGGCAACTCAGAGGCGAATTTTTGAACGAAGAATTTGCACTAAATGAAATTTGCATGAAAACGGTTATCAAGATTGATAGTGCAGAAAAGCCTTTTATGCGAACCTCCATCGAAAAACAACCTATCGAATAAAGGGCTCTTGTCAATTAAAGATGTGAATCTTTTGGGCTTGCAATTCAAGTTTGATTGGCTGCGTACCAATAACGCCAGTTTGTCGATAACACTCGCCATGCCGTTCACTCCCCGCGAATATTTGTGGCACCCATCAGCTGGGCTGCGCTTTGACGATCAAATTAAATTTGCATTTATATCGATGAGATAAGTGTGATATATCTTATCTACTGCCAAAGATAGAAGGGTTTTGGAATCATTTATTTTGTTCCTAGAGAACGAAGGAAGTCGACAATAGAAGAGCTCTCTCGATTTTTAAAAAAGTGTCGCTTGTCGACGAGCATCTTATTTGGATCTCCCGAGCTTAATATATTGCGAATTTCATGCCTCTCATTTTGTTCACGCTCAACGGTTGAGATATCCGGCGCGACGATCCTATTCCCTATTGGGCGATCAGCTTCAATATAGCATTTCGATTCAATCACTCCTTCCATTGCATGTTCCCCTAACAAACTTAAAATTTTACAAGCCGTGTCCCATCCTTCAAAGGGAAGAAAATCATCGATGTCGAGAACAAGAGTTTTTCCTTCGCACCTCAACTCATCGACTTTAAAATGTTTCTTCAGGGACTCTACTTCTTGAGAACTTCCACCCATAACCCG
>CALCCV010000417.1 GCA_937900305.1 uncultured Pseudobdellovibrionaceae bacterium
AAAATTTTGCAATCCCCATGCACACCAAAAGCCTCAACACGAAAGTGTTCCAGTTTGCATGCAGTAAGGCGGAGCTCTTCTCTGGTTTTTTCGTTTCCTGGCAAAGTGCTTCCCTCTCGTGGCTGATTGTGTTCTAACAGCCACTCGATAAAAGGCACCCAGGAATCATCTTGGGGTTACAGAAAGAGCAAGACTTTTCATGCAAAAAATTTCCTTTGCAGATCTCGCGTTGTTGCCGCCGTTGCAGACAGCGCTCCAAGAATCTGGTTACGTCCATCCCACTCCTATTCAAGAGCAGGCGATTCCTGCCGTTCTCGAGGGGCACGATATTTTAGGGATCGCCCAAACTGGCACGGGCAAAACAGCAGCGTTTTGTTTGCCCATTTTACAAATTATTGCGACCAATCGTTGGTCGCGCGAAGCGAGGCGCCCAGCCGCTTTGATATTGACTCCCACTCGCGAACTCGCGATTCAAATTCACGAGAGCCTTGAGACTTATGGCAAGCACCTCCGCCTGAAACACGCAGTGATTTTTGGTGGCGTCGGGCAAGGCCCCCAAGTCAAAGCTTTGCAGAGCGGTTGCGATGTCCTCGTGGCGACCCCCGGCCGATTGCTCGATCTGATTCAGCAAAGATTTTTGAGTCTGGATCGAGTTCAAATTTTTGTTTTGGATGAAGCTGACCGAATGCTCGATATGGGTTTCATGCAAGACATCCGACGAATTCTGCCGCTATTGCCAAAAAAAACGCACAACTTATTTTTCTCGGCGACAATGCCCACCGAAATTCAAAAGTTGGCGAATACGATTTTAAAAGATCCCAAAAAAATTGAGGTCACACCAGCTTCAACAACAGTCGAAAAAATTGACCAGTCAGTTTTGTTTGTCGATAAAAAAGATAAACTCAGTCTGCTGTTGCATTTGTTAAAAGATCGTCAGTTGAGAAAAGTTTTGGTCTTCGTTCAAATGAAACACGGAGCCAATCGCGTCGTCGAAAAATTGGAAAAAAATGGGGTCAGCACCGCGGCCATCCACGGCAATAAATCGCAAGGCGCCAGACAACGAGCCATCGAACACTTTGCCTCGGGACAGATTCGTGTGCTCGTGGCGACAGACATCGCCTCGCGCGGTATCGATATTGATGGCATCACCCATGTTATCAATCTTGAGCTTCCTCATCTTCCCGAAAGCTATGTTCATCGAATCGGTCGCACGGCTCGCGCGGGTACGGATGGCCAAGCTATTTCACTTTGTGGTGCTGAAGAGCGATCGTTTCTCTACGCCATTGAAAAAACGACGCGCCAACAAATTCGTGTAGTGACCGATCAGCCTTTTCACTCTGAGTCCGTAGCGAAATCTTCGATCATGAGTGTGGGTAAAGCGAAAGCTGCGATCGAAGGTCAACGCGATAGTCGCGGGGGCGGCCGACACCAACGTGGCCGACGGCCTCCGGGCCGTCGCGGAGGACCATCGTCTGCTGCCTCAGCCTCGCATCCCTCTGGACCACGAGGACCTTCTGGCGGCAATTCATCACGCTCGTCAGGATCGGCTCCGTCGGCGAGAGGTCCCGCTAAACCAGCACCGAAAAAAAGTTTTTTTGGTTTGTTCAAACGTCCTGAAGACAAAAAATCTTGAGGATCTTCTAAATCCAATCAAATCCAATCGCATCATTGTGACGAACTGTCAGGGCTCAATGGTGCGAATGTGTTAGGTTTTGAAAGTGCCCACTTTCACAGATCTTTTCACAAGGATTTTATGACAAAAGCCTTCCTCTTTTTTCTGGCGTCCTTTTTAGCTTTCGGTGTCGCTTCGAGCGCCCGTGGAATTCATCTCGAAGATCAAATCAACCATCAGCAGATCACGCTGACTCTCAACAATGACGAAGGCATCGCTCGAAATCTCTGGCAAGTTTTTGAGACCTCTCCACTTTCACAGATGATTGAAGGTGGGTATCAAGTTGGTGCCGCTTTGTCGCTCGTGCAGGTGGGAGATCAAACTGAACTCCGAATGATTGTTCCAGGTCCTGCTGTTGAACCGCATCTTCAGCTTCGGTATGGGTTGCCAATTCCAGTGGCCGCGGACTCGGCAATGATTCGCCAACTTGGTGGAGCCTTTGGAACTCTTCACCGCCTTATGAATCTTTCAAAAGCACCGGGTGTAAATCATTACGGCGACGCTGCCCACTGGGGTGGAATTTAATTGGGCGAACGAGGAGGCCACGTCTTAACTAAAAAAATCCTTTTTCTTGATCTCGTACTGCAAAAGTTTTTTGTGTAGATACGTTCGTTCGACGTCCAATTTCATCGCGGCTTCGGAAATGTTTCCGTCGGTTGTGCGAAGGACGTGGATGATGTGTTGTCGTTCAAGCCTCCGGCGGTGATTCTTTAACGACTCGGGTTCCTCATTCGTAAATTCAGATTGCGTTTTGTTGGCCAACGAAGATGCGCTTTCGGGGATCAAGTTTTTGTCGAGAACTTGGCCGCCCAGAATAGCCATTCGCTCGATTTTGTTTTTCAATTCACGAATGTTGCCAGGCCATGGGAGGGCCGACAGCTTTTCAAGGGCCTCCGGCGTGACGTGTTTGGTGGGCAAGCTATTGATCCGCGTATATTCGCGCAGAAAGTGGCTCACCAATTGCGGGATGTCGGTGCGGCGCTCGCGGAGGGGCGGGGCGTGAATTGGAAAAACGTTGATGCGATAAAGCAGATCCTCGCGAAACGTTTTTTCTACGACGGCGGCGTCGAGGTTGCGGTTGGTGGCCGCGACGACGCGAACGCGGACCTTTTGAGTTTGTTCGGAGCCGAGCTTGTGGATTTCAAAACTTTGTAAGGTGCGAAGGACTTTGGCTTGAGCGCTCAAGGACATCTCGCCGATTTCGTCGAGGAAGATCGTTCCCTCGTGGGCTTGCTCAAAGAAGCCTTTTTTGTTGCGATCGGCCCCGGTGAAGGCGCCTTTTTGGTAGCCGAACAATTCGCTTTCGATCAGGTTTTCGGGAATTGCCGCACAATTCACTTTCACGAACGGTCCCTTTGCCGAGCGACTGAGCTGGTGAATTTCACGGGCGATGAGTTCTTTACCGGTGCCGCTTTCGCCCGTGATTAAGACGGGAGAGTGAGTGGCCGCCACCTTTTCAATTTCGCTCCGAAGACTTCTGAAGGCTGCTGAAGAGCCAATAAATTCGGTCGTTTCGGTTTTTGATTGCAAGTCGCGAACTTGCGCCCTAATTCTTTGAAGCTCGAGACATCGCTCAATCGTGATTACGAGTTTTTCGGTCGCGAATGGTTTTTCAAGAAAATCAAAGGCTCCCATCTGTACGGCCGCGACGGCTTCGGTCATCGAAGCGTGACCCGACATAAAAATGGTGGGGACTTCGAGGCCGTCGTTTAAAAGTTTGCGGAATAAATCAATTCCCGAAACCTCTCCCATGCGGACATCGAAGAGCGCCAGATCGGGTGATTGAGCTTTGATGGCCTGAAAGGCCGTGATTGGATCTTGGAAAACTTGAACTGCATAGCCGGCATTTTCGAGTCCGACTTGAAGACTTCGTCGAACATTTTTGTCGTCATCGACAATGTAGATCAAGTTTTTAGAATCCATGGTCACACCTCTCTCGGGGTTGAATGCATTTCGCGTAACGAAAAGGGAAGCTGAATTTGAAATCGGGCTCCCGTTTTGCTCGGCAGGCATCTGATTTCGCCTCCATGCTCGAGCACGGTCATTTTTACGACGGCAAGGCCGAGTCCCCGATTTTGTTTTCCGTGTTTGGTCGAAACGTAAAGATCGAAAATGTGGGGCCGCAATGATTCCGAAATCAGTGAACCGGAATTCGGAATTTCGAGAATCAATTGATTCTTTGAAGTGATCATGGAGATTTTAAAATCGATAGTTCCTCTGGGATTCGCTTCGAGTGCATTTTCGACCATGCTGTTCAAAGCCTGGCGAAAAAGGGAAGGATCGATTTGGCAGACAACGGACTCCGAAACGGGGAGTTCGCTTTCGTTCGAAATCTGCAAGTTCAACCGCTCCCAGACGCCCGCATACTTTCGGCGATAATCTTCTAAAAAGTCGGCAATTTGGACGGGCTCTAAATAGGCTTTGGGTAAATTTGCAAACGTTGCGAATTCATCCACCATGATTTTAAGTTGTTCGAGTTCTTCATCGATCGCGGCGCACGCTTCTTGTAAAAGTTCTGAAGATCGGGCTCCATTCACCGGAAGCATCGTTTTAAGGTTTCCGACCCAGGAGGTGATCGGTTGCAATGGCCGGCGAAACTCGTGAGCGAGTTTCTTCGCAACCTCTTGCCAGCGAGCAATCTCGTTTAAATGACGTGCCCGATTTTGTTGAACCTGCAATTCGTCGTAGGATCTTTTGTAGATCTGGTGGATCCAGCGTGCTAACGCCGAAGCGGCCAGTAACGAGAGAATCAGGGCCGAACCAAAGCCGAACGCAAAGTATTTGGCCAAAGTTGCCTTCAGCCGATCACTGAAATACGAGTCTTCGCCGTAGATCAGCTTCAAATCCTGAATCTCTTCAAAACTTGCGCGGTATTGTTTTTCATTTGTGTTATCCAGTTTCGAAAGCAGTCTCAAATGATCTTGGTGGGCTTGCAAAACCCGATTCAACTCCGCACTCTTGTAAACGTCCTCTTGCGATCGGAAAGCGCTGGTTACAAAAACTAAGGCGCCAACAGCTGGCACCAAACTCATTACCAGTAACGTCAATGTCAGAAGCAGTGTCACCCTACTTTTCATTGGCACCGCCGACGTTAGATACCGGTGGGGAAAGTGCCGTCACTGGCGAAGTGAAGACCCATTGACCAGTGGTGATATCTGAACTGAATTCAGAATCGAGAATTTGTCCAAACAGGCTGCGATTTTTTGTTCCCGAACCCAGAGGATCCGCCGCCGCCGGAGTCGAATCACCGGTTGCGGTACTGCTAGACGACGCGCCGACGCGATTCTGAGCCAGCCAACGTTTGATCTTCTGCTTTTTGTCCTTCGAGATGGGGTCGACAATCATTGAAAATGTGACCCGGATATCTTCACCGTTGCCGAAATCAGAAGTACGCAGAATCTGGTTGAATCGGTAGGTACCGATGATCTTTAGAACTTCCTCTTTGAGTTTGAATTTTCGATTTGCGGTGGCGGGCGCGGAAGCGGTGATCGGCGGTGCCTGATCGACATTATAAACTTCGTCCCAAAGATCGAAACGGATTCGGACTTCTTGCTGATTTTTGGTGTGTACGGTTTGTTTTTTGATTACGGTCAAGTGGGCTACAATAACCGTCGTGAGGCCGCTACCCAAATCTTTGTTGAGTTGATCCATCGGCAACTCAATGTCGCTGACAACGACATCCACGTACGGACCTTGAACATACGAATGAAACTGAATGGCTGCTACCGAGAAAGGCCAAAGCAGCAGGACGGTCATCAATGCGGCTTTCACAGATTCATCCCTGAGTAAGCGCTAAGTTTGATGATTCCAAAAGACTTCGTGTCGAAGACGGCCCCGAGTTCAAGTCGGGCGGATCGCAATTCGTTATGGGCCGATTGAGAGACCGCGGGCTTCAAAAAGAGTTTTGAACTCGTGATCGAAGCATCGGACAGGCCTCGTCGAAACTGGTGATTCCACTCTAAGGCCGATCCGCCCGACAAACCAACCGTGCTGTCGTAGGATCCGTTGAAGTAAAGCGCTAGACTGTTTTTGGCATCTAAAGAAAAGTTTTGTTTCGAGAGAAAATCACCTCGACCGTAGCGCTCTTTGTATTGATAAAGATTGGCGTCGAAGGTGGACCCTTCCGTTGCGAAGTAGGGATCGTCTTGGCTGTCCCAACCGTAGTTGAAACTGTAGTTGGAACTGGTGTAACGAGTTTCTTCAAATGGATCGGTGAGTTCATCACGGCGGATGATTTCGGATTCGCTGACCGTAGCTCCGATCGCAACGTGCGAGAAATCAAAGATTCGTCGGCCAAATTCGAACCCAAAGCTGCCGTACTTTCGCGTGCTCACGTAGTTTTCGGCTTTGTCCCGATTGTCGAAGTAACCGCTCAACTGAGTCTTCATGAAATAGTTCTGGGAACCGAACAGGTGCGGATCGATGTACTCTAAATACAAATTGTAGGTTCCATCGATTCGGTCCAGAACGCTGGAAGGATAAAAGGAGCCCTGCAGAATTTTTCCGGTGCCGAAGAGATTCCGGTGACCGAGCTTGTAAGAAAGCGCGATCCGATTTTTAGAGTGAGCCTCAATTGAAGTTTCGCTAAACCAGGGGCTGCCCTCGACGACGTCGATATTCACAATCACCTGTCCGCGCTCGGCACCCTTCTTCAGACTCATACTGACGCTGCGGAAAAGTCCCATCAGCTGAAGCCGGATCCTTGCATTCTCGAGCTCTTCTTCGTCGACGGGATGGCCCACTTGCAGGTGGACTTCGCGCCTGAGAATTTCGCAATCCGTATTCGTATTGCCGCTACATTCGATCGCTGAGAGGATTAACGGTTCGAGGGTTGCGGCAGTCGCGGTGGTCGCATCAGCCCTGTCTTGTGTAAAAGCGCTCGGTGAAATTCCTAGCGTTAGGCCTACGGTCAATATCCACTGGAGACTCAAAAGTTTGCGGATTCTTTGCTTCATCAGATTCCTCCCTCACTGGTTCGGTAATGGGTTGGCTCGAAGAGAACCAACCGGTTTGCCTTGCGAACCTCGCAATTTGCAGACCGAACTTCATAGGGGAAGAAAATAGAAGATATTGAAATCATTGAACCTTTTTAGGTACCTGGGACCTGGCATGTCTACTTTTGGAGACAGTTGTGGTATTTAGATACACAATCTATAGGGCGCCGACAAGGGCAATCCACCGGAGCCAGAGCTATCCTGCATTCTTTGGAAAAATGAAATTATGGCCTATCGATTTGCGTTCGCTGAAGTCGTTCGCGCCTCGAGTTGGCGAGAGAGGGCCGTAAAGGCGGAACAAATCACAAAATAAACCACGGCGATGAACAGAAATATCTCGGTGGGATAGTTGAGAGTTCGATTGTTGACTTGGGTTGCTACGTGAGTGAGTTCGGAGACGCCGACGATGAAGGCCAGCGAGGTGTCTTTTATCAATGAGACAAACTGATTTACGAAGGATGGGATCATGTGGCGCAGGGCCTGGGGTAAAACAATTTGCCACAAAACTTGACGGCGCGAAAGGCCCGATGAAACTCCAGCCTCCCATTGCCCGCGCGGGATGGCTTCGATTCCAGCTTTCACAATTTGGGACATGTAAGCAGAGGTAAATACGGTGAGAGCTATCAAGACTGTGGAAATTTCAGGAAATCCTTTGCCGAACACCGCGGGCAAAAAGAAATAAAACCAAAAAATCACCATCAACAGAGGAACACCCCGAAATGTTTGGATGATGATGTTGACGGGCCAACGCACCCAACGCCGTTGCGAAACGGCGAGCAAACCCAGGATCAAACCCCCGATGCCAGAGAAAAATACGGACCCCACGGCCAGTGTCAGAGTGAGGGCCACCCCACCCATAGGACCATTGGGATATCGACCGACCAGAAAGAACAGCCAGTTGTCACGAATCACAGAAAAGTCCAATCCAAAAATTGAATTTATGAATTCCATCAGGCCTGCGCTCCCCGTGGTTTCAAAATCTTTTCGTTATAAATTTCCATCAGACCTGTGATGACCAGAGAAAGTATCAAATAAATCAACGTCGCCGCGGTGAAAGCCTCAAAACCCTTTAGCGTGTGACTTTCGATCTGGCGAGCCTGGTAGGTCAGTTCGGCCACACCAATCGTCATGGCCAGAGAAGAGTTTTTGGCGAGATTTAAAAACTGATTCACGAGCGGAGGAATCGTCATACGAACGGCTTGCGGCAAGATGATCCAACGCATGACTTGCAGAAAGGAAAGGCCGGAACTGAAACCAGCTTCGGTTTGTTCTTTTGGAATCGCCCGCACACCCGAGCGAATGTCTTCCGCGATGAAGGCCGAAGTGTATATGGTGAGAGCCATGGTGGCTGCGATAAATTCAAATTCATTTGTAGCATTCAGCCATTCGTTCCACGCAGCCGGCAAAAGTTTGAACGATCCAAAATACCAAAAGAAAATTTGCACAAGTAAGGGTGTATTGCGAACGACTTCGAGATACACCGAGGCTCCCGCTCGCACAAATCGTTGCCCGCTCATTTTCATAACGGCAATGATCAATCCCAGAAAGAAGGACAGGATCATCGAAACCGTCGCCAACTTCAAGGTCAGCCACAGGCCAGAGAGGAGCCATTGCCGGTATTCACCATTTAGTATTAAGTGCCAATCAAATTGGTAGTTGAGCATACGTGCGAGTTTGCCGATCTTTCTGTTTGGTTTTTATTTTTCAGCCGTGATTTTGAAAGTGCGCTTGAGGGGTGCCGCACTGTTTGGGCCAAACCACTGGGCGAAGACTTTGTCGGCATCGCCGGAGCTTTCCATTTCGAGTAGAGTGGAATTGACTACGTCAACCAATCCCTTTTCACCTTTTTTTATGGCGATACCATAGGGTTCGTCTGAAATTTTCAAATCGGGAATTTCGTACTTGTCTTTATTGGGCATTTTGGCAAGCAGGCCGGCCAGAATAGCTTCGTCCGTGGTGACGGCTTGCACTTTGCCTTGTTGTAAGGCCAAAACAGCTTGAGGATAATCGTCATACGAAAGAACCTTTGCTTTCGGTAACGAAGTCGCCACATTTTTTTCAGAAGTAGATCCTTTGGCCGTGCCAATTCGAGCCGTGTCGAGGTCTTGCAGAGTTTTCACTTTGCCTTTGGCTACGATGAACTTCTGACCCGTTAAAAAATAAGCGTGACTGAAATCGACTTGGGCCGCGCGCTCGGGGTTTTTAGTGGTGGTGGCGATCACCAAATCCACATTTCCTTCTGAAAGCATCGGAAATCGATTGGCGCTAGTGACGGGTTTCAATTCTAATTTCACCCCCAATTTTTTAGCGACGGCCTTGGCCATGTCGATGTCATAGCCAACGATGTCGCGACTTTTTTCGTCAACATAACCAAAAGGTGGCAGGCTGTCTTTGACTCCGACAACCAATGTTCCCTTCTTTTTTACATCGCCCAAAACATCGGCGTGAGCGGCCAGCGAAATTCCGGTGAGGATCGAGATAAGGCTGACGAAAACCACTAAAAATTGAATTTTAGATTGAACTTTGGACGGAAACTGAATGCAGGTCATGAGAGGTCCTTTCTGTGATCGTTAATGCATCGGATTTAAAACTTGTTTTAAAAAAAGCTGCGCACGGTCCGATTTTGGCTGACTAAAAAAATCTTCGGGCTTTGCAGTTTCAACGATGGCTCCCTTGTCCATGAAGATCACTCGATCTGCGACCTCTTTGGCAAACCCCATTTCGTGGGTGACCACCATCATCGTCAATCCTGATTTCGCGAGATCTTGGATGACTTTCAAAACTTCTCCGATCATTTCAGGATCCAAGGCCGAGGTGGGCTCGTCGAACAACATGACCTTGGGTTTCATCGCGAGGGCGCGAGCAATGGCCACTCGCTGTTGCTGTCCCCCTGAAAGCTGAGAGGGAAAGTTTTGCGCTTTGTCTGCAAGACCAACTCGCTCGAGCAATTCGGTGGCGTGGCGATTGGCTTCCACGGTGGGAGTTTTACGAACCAACCGCGGCGCGAGGGTGATGTTGTCGATGACTCGCAAATGAGGATAGAGATTGAACTGTTGAAAGACAAAACCAACTTCCGCGCGAAGAGCGTTTAGATCCGTTTTTTTATCAGCGACGTTCTGACCAGCAACCCAAACTTCACCTTTTTGTACGGGCTCCAGTCCATTGACGGTGCGAATGAGAGTCGATTTGCCGGACCCCGACGGTCCACACACCACTACGACTTCGCCTTTTTGAACTTCCAGGCAAATGTCGCGCAAGACATGAAGGGAAGAATGAAACCATTTGTCGACATTTTGGAAATGAATCATCCCATCGATCTATGTTGAATGGATGGATTTGGCAATACCTGCTCAAGCGCGGCTTAACCACCTTCGTCGAGAAAACGGGCTCTTTCGCTCGGAGAGGGCAGACGACAAGATTCCAATTGGCCAAACCACTGATAGCGAGAGCGCGCGACCCAATCATAAACAGCATCGCACAACTTTGTTGGGAGGAATGAAAAGGCGCCGGCCAACTTCCAGGGCCAGCCCAACAGCGACGCGATTTTGAAAACGGCGGCGCTCTTTCGATAGAATTGACCGCCGTGGCTCAAAACCAAAGAGGACAAATCGGTGGTCCACTCTTTGGGCAACTGCTGAGCCGCGAAGGAACTTTGCAAGGCCGCAAATAAAAAAACTTCGTGTTGGTCATGTTGCAAAATAAAATCGACCGAGCGATTGCACAGACCGCAGACGCCGTCGAAATAAAGTAGGGGTCTGTCGTTTTTTGCAGGGTCCATATCGGCAGATTATCAAGCCGTGCGCTGATTGAAAAGGTGTAAGTGGACCTCAAATAAAAAGGTTTGAATTTGTTCCTGAAATTGATCGTTCACCGCAGTGAATTCAAGCCCGAGGTAAGTGCTGTGGTCCTTTTGTGAAATGTGACGAATGGTCGCTTGAAATGGAACGATTTTTCGATTCGGCAATTCGAGATTCCCGCGCAGATGAGATCCGCTTTTTAATCCCGGAAGCGGTACAGCCAAACGCATTTGACAACCGTCATTGTTGAGATCAATCAAATCAAAATGGAGGTCCATGGGGCGCTCATCGAGCGCAAGGATGCAGATTCGCGAGCTGAAAAGCTCGCGAATCTGGTGACGAAAGCTCTGTCGTTGTTGAAGGCGAAAGATTTCTTCGGGAAATTTCAAAAGATATTGTTGGCCGTCTTTATTCACGGCCGACTCAAAAAAATATTCTTGCTGTTTGTAAATGATGCGTACGGTGCAATTGCCTTCGTTCAGATTGAGGCCGTTTGAATTTCCATCCATCGCCGCCAGCACAAAACCTTCTTTGGCCACCCCGTGAACTCGAAGATTGTGTTTGTCAGCAGTGAGTTCGATGTCGAGGGCCGCCTTTTCTTTCATCAAATGAAAGGAGATCTGATTTTTTTCGTCTTCAGATTTGACACGGGCGAATAGTCTTAAACTCATTTGTCTTTATCGGTGCGATGAGTCCTTTGCTCAATACAGCTTTGGTCGAGGTGGAGTGAAAATGGCGCGCCCAGGCCATCCTTGAAGAATGCGGTCCTTAGGACTAGGTTGCCATACCATGGTGAAAGATCTTGATTCGCGCCTCTGGGCGCAACAGTTTGTAAAAGACGTGATGGGTTTGAAGTCTTTCTTTTTGCCTCTTCACGCCATTGGTGGAGGCTTCCGAGCTCAAGTGGAAGAGGCCCTTGCAAATGCCACTGATCACCTCGATCCTCTCTTGCATCCCGAAGGACCTCGGAATTCTGAGATTCCGCAGGCACAAAGTGTGACAGCTTTCGCTGAAATTTTGCCGTCTGTCTTGCGCCGGCCCATGGGTGCACTTGCAGCGACCGAGCGGGTTTTTATTTTACAGATTTTTGAAACCGAAGACGCTGCCGAGCCATCATCTCGGGCCTCGGCTCGAGCCTTGATGCAGCAAATGTTACAAGCTATCGATTTATCGGCTGAAAAAATCCCAAAAGTTGAATTGACCTTACCAGCGACGACGTTGGCGGAGGGTGCTAGTTTTTTAAGAACTTTGTTTGATACGAAGGACCTCTTCGGCCATTTCGAATTCTGCTTGGTGTTTATTCCGGTAGAATGGATGACTGAGTTGGTGCAGTTGAAAAAAATGGCTCTGCCAGAAAGTGAAGATATTCAATCATGGGCTTCAAAGTTTATTTTCACTTACAGTCCAAGCGCTTGCCTGCACGATCCGATTTGGAAGCGACCAACGTGGAATGCGCTGAAAGATCTCAAACTTCAGCTCGATCGGGCCGGACGGCGCTGATAAAATTTTTATGCGCCATTTTAACAAGTCTCGCGTTGACTCCGGCCCAAAGCTCTGCGGACCCAGGTCCAGATGGACAGAGTGGCTGCGCAGTGAGCGTTTTGGTTTCGGGTGTGATTGGAGTCGGCACTCAGGATCTCTTGGCTCGAGCCGAAAAAAAAGCCG
>CALCCV010000418.1 GCA_937900305.1 uncultured Pseudobdellovibrionaceae bacterium
CGTTCGAATGGCTCGACGAGATGCCAATGATGAAGTGAAAAAAGCAGCAAAGGACAAGGCGATTTCTGAAGACGAGTCGAAAAAACTGGAGGCCGACGTTCAAAAAGTCACAGACGAATACATCAAAAAAATTGATGTGATTGGTGATGAAAAAGAAAAGAGCATCATGACCTTGTAACCAATCGTTGGTTATGGTTGTTGAGACAAGCATGCAGATCCAGTCAATTCCTCATCATTTAGCAATCATCATGGATGGCAATGGCCGTTGGGCTCACCAGCGAGGGCAGCCGCGCACCATCGGACACGTAAAAGGAACACGGGTCGCAAAGGAGATCATTCGCGAGTGTTCGCGATTGGGTGTCAAATATCTCACCCTCTATGCATTCAGTTCTGAAAACTGGCACCGACCGCAGATGGAAGTCTCCCTGTTGATGAAAATTCTGCGACGCTATCTAAAGCGTGAGACCGAAAATTTGGTGAAGGAAAACATTCGATTTTCAGTGATTGGCGATTTTTTTCGTCTCCCAGAAGACGTGATGGAATCCATTGTGGCCGCACAAAATGCGACCGCACACTGTGATGGCCTGCAGCTGATTTTTGCTTTGAGCTATGGCTCGCGAGCTGAGATTTTGAGTGCGGTGAAAACCATTGCGCAAGAGATTGTCGAAAACAAACTTCGTCCTGAAGACATCGATGAAGCGACCTTCAAAGAGCATTTATTTACCAAGTTTACTCCCGATCCAGATTTGATTATTCGCACGAGTGGAGAGTGTCGCATCTCCAATTTCCTGCTCTGGCAGATGGCGTATTCCGAGCTTTACTTTAGCCCTGTGCTATGGCCTGATTTTAAAAAAGCGGACTTGTACGCAGCATTTAGGGATTATGAAAAACGCCAAAGACGATTCGGGCGCACCAGCGTCCAAATTGAAAACCTTTTTAATTAGAGCGGCTTCCGCGATTGTAGCGGTTCTGGTCGTGTGGATTCTATACTCTCAATTTCAGGCCAATGGATTTAAGATTTTAGTTTGGTTTGCGATTATTCTGGGTGGCCGGGAAGCGCAAAAACTGGTCTTAGAGGCGCAGGATGGATTGCCTGCACGAGTTTTGCTGATGGGGGAGCCAATTCTTTTGGCGTTGATTGCGACCTTCACGCCGTCCTTGTTTTTGCCATCGTTCTTAGTTCTTTTGATGTTTAACTATGTGGCTTTGCAGTGGTTGAATCGCTGGGACGCTTCTCCCGATGAGATGCGGTCGCTGTTTTTGCGATTGATGGTTGGCGTTTTGTATATAGGAGTTGTTCCGGGAGTGTGTTTGCTTTTGTTGAACATGCCTCACGGTGCTGTTTGGTTTTACACGATGCTAGTCATGGTTTTTGCGGGCGACACGTTGGCGTATTTAGTGGGAATGAAGTTTGGGCGAACAAAATTGATTCCAAATATTTCTCCTAAAAAAACGGTCGAAGGGGCCTTGGGTGGTATCTTAGGAACTTTGATCGCTGCTGTTTGCCTGAAAAGTCAGTTGCCCGAGATGACCTGGGGGTTGTGGATTCCCTTTTCATTTGTTGCGGCTGTGTTTGCTCAGAGCGGAGATTTTTTTGAGTCGATGCTGAAGCGGGCTGTTTCTCTCAAGGACTCAGGTGGAATTATGCCGGGCCACGGCGGAGTTCTCGATCGGATTGATGGAGTGTTGTTTGCCATTCCTCTCTTTCACCTTCTCGCATTTAGTCTGGTTCCCTGAATAAAACAAAAGGGTGATCGCGATGTCCCATTGTGAGAAACGGAGAAGGCTTCGTCATTTCTCTCTGGGAGATTTCGCGCCGGTCTATCGTCAGGCCTCCCGTCGTAAATTTTTGAGAAATCTATTTCCATTGGCCCGTCACGAAAATCCGAGTTAGAATGTGCTTATGGAAATTGCAACAATGCTTATGGGTTTTTTGACGACAAAGGCATTTCCTTTCATCGTCTTGTTGGGTCTATTGATTTTCGTACACGAACTTGGCCATTATTTAATGGCTGTCTGGAATGGAGTTCGTGTCGAAGTTTTTAGTTTGGGATTTGGAAAGAAAATTTGGAAGTATCAGCGGGGATACACCACTTACTGCGTTTCGATGATTCCTCTGGGTGGTTACGTCAAAATGTACGGAGATCAGCCCGGTAGCGATATTCCTGTTGCGGATCAGAAAGTTTCTTTCACTCACAAAACAGTGTGGCAAAGAATTTCGATTGTGCTGGCTGGGCCGTTGATGAATTTTTTGTTTGCGGTTTTGATTTTTGCTTTTTTGGTAGGTTATGGAGAAGACTATCGCAAAGCTCGATTGGGCGAGGTTTTGCCGAACTCTCCGGCGGCTCTTGCGGGCTTGTCGTCGGACGATTTAATTTTGAAAGCGCAGGGCCAGAGTGTTGAGACTTGGGATCAGCTGCAAGACGAGCTCGACAAAAATATGGGTGGCAATGTCAGCCTGACGGTTCTGAAATCAGATGGCCAACAGCAAACCCTTGAGGTTCCTGTTGTAGCCAAAGACAATCCAAATATTCTGAGCTCAAAAAAAGTTGTTGGAGTGATTGAAGGTGTTGAGGCCTACTCCGAAGGAACTTATGTGGGCCTGCAAGAGATATCGCCACTTTGGAAAGTGGGCATGTTGCCAGGTGACCGCATCGAGACGGTCAATGGCAAAGTGGTTCGCACCTGGGGCGAATTAAATCTGGCGTTGAGTTCCATTGGTGAAAGCGAAAATATCACTTTTGGTCTTGAACGGTACGAGATTCCTTTCGAGTCGAAGACGCCGCAGAAATTGACCGTGACATTGAGTCGCGAAACATTTCCAGGGGTCTTGACGCTAGCTCGGTTGGGCCTTGAAAGTTCCGAGTTGTACTTGGCTGCCTTGGTTAAAGACTCTCCAGCCATGAGGGCGGGTTTGAAACAAGGTGATCGGGTGACTCGAATTGATGGTGGCGAGATCAGGCAGTGGGAAGAGATTTTGAAGGCGGTTTCACAGTACAAAGGTGACAGTCCAATGATGTTTCAGGTTCGTCGAGAAGGCGAGACACTGGATTTACCGATCAAACCCCAAATGACCACGCAAATGTCGGCTTCGGGTGCTGAGGACAAAAGATTTACTATTGGTATTCGACCATTTGCAAATATAGCGATGCCTGAAACCATTCGAATCGCGTCGTCGAATCCTTGGGACATGTTGGTAAAAGGGACTGAGCGGACCCTCGACGTGAGCTATATGATTTTGATGAGTTTTAAAAAATTAATTACGGCCGAAATTTCTTCTAAAAACATTGGTGGAATCATTTCGATTGGCCAGGCGGCTTCAGAAACTTTTCAGATGGGTCTTGCTGATTTTCTGCGGATGATGGCCCTGGTGTCTGTGAATCTTTTTATTTTGAACTTGTTGCCGATTCCGGTTTTGGATGGTGGGCACTTGGTATTTTATGTGGTTGAAGCTTTGAAGGGTTCACCTCTCAGTTTAAAAAAAATGGAAGTGGCTCAGCAAATTGGGATTGTACTTTTAATGTCACTCATGGTTCTGTCGTTGTTTAATGACGTCCTTAGGCTCTTCGGAAAATTCTAAACTCACTGCTTATGACTTGGCTGTTGATTCAAGCAGCCAAGTGGGCTCGCTGGCTCTCGGGTGCAGGGGCGTAGTGCTTGGTGTCCGCGAATCTACTGACCAGCGAAGTCACTCCGAAGTTTTGAACGATCTCTTTGCAGATCTTTTGAGTCACTCGGGCGTTGAAATTTCTCAACTGAAACACTTGGTTGTTGGCAATGGGCCGGGAAGTTTTACGGGCGTGCGGGTGGCCTTGAGTTTCGTGAAGAGCCTGGCGATGGCTAAAAATCTGCCGATCTTCGTGGTCGATTCAACTTACAATTTGGCGTGGCAGGTGCGCGATCAGGGACCGGGCGGGGTGGTCACGATTCAAAATGCATTTAAAAATATGGTTTATCTTGCCGTGTATGATGTGGATGCTGATGGGCATCTGACGATTCTTGAAGAACCTCGGTCTGTCGCCGCGAGTGAGCTTGAATTAATTTTGAGCTATCAAAAACATCGAGTTGAGAGATTGATACTTGTAGGGGATGGGCTACTACTATATCAATCGTCCCTTACCCCAGAGTTGCGCAATGCCGTGAAACTAAATGCAGACATTTTGACTCCATCAGCAAAAACCGCGCTTGAAATATTTTATCATCTCAACCAGTCTGCAAAATTTATAGATTGGCGGGAATTGCAGGCGCTTTATGTCCGTGAATCTGAAGCTGATGAAAAATTCAGGCTTAGCGGCAGGGATTGAAGGTCGGTGGCGGCTGCGTGGGGGGTGTGGTGAGTGGCTTTTCTTTTACCATAATACCCTCAAGCTTTCTGTTGGAGAGAGGGTTGATCCTTAAAAAATCGCTCACCGCTTGGGTACCAACGTTGGTCTTAATTTCCACATGTCCGCATGGCCCGTGGCATCCTGGCTTAGCCTCACCGCCCGAATAAATGAGTACAGCTCCAGCGGGCGCCGAACGAATCTGTTCAGAGTCAGACCGACCTTGGATATAAATGTTTTTGAAATCATGTTTGGGTAGCTCTTCGAGGGCATCAATAGCGGCTCCGCCGGCTGGATAAGAATTCACTAAACCTGCGGCTTGAAGAGCTCTTTTAACAAAGCACCAACACCAGGTTCCATTGCTCCTCGGCATTGTGTGACTGAGAGCATAGTCAATCGAAGCTTGCACACGAACATTGATTGGTCCTGTCTGCTCTTTGGCAAGTTCCTCTAGCGATCTAAAGTTGCGATCAGCAGACGAAGTTTGTCCTCTCATACAATCCGTACAAACCGCACTCGCGGTGCTATCGCCACGATGAACCGGTTCACCCAGCGCTGCAGGAACCGGAAGTGGAGAAAACTGAAGTTCGTCCTTAGGTTCTTCGTCGATCGCAGTGGCTTCGAGAGTCACCATTTTAGAATTTGTGAGATCTGCAATATCAACGAGGGCCTCACGCACTTTGGGTTCTGCGAGATCATTTGCATCGAATTTGTCGTCCTCCTGGATGAACTCTGCAATCACTTTCCCTTTTCTGGCTTTGGCGATTTCAATCTCTCTTTTGATATCTTCGTATTCTTCATTGGCTTCATCAGCGAGCTGATTCTGGAGGTTTAATGCTGCTTTCACTTGTGAAGTCTGGGCACTATTTATTTTAGCGCGACTGTTGTAAAGAAGGGTCATCTGGGCGGCTTGTCGTTTTTTCTCGAGAGCGAGATCGTCGATCAGATTTATTGAACCCACAGATCTGACGCGAAACCAGGTGCCCGGTTCGATTTGAATCTGGGCGCCATTGGGTGAAAAAAACGGATTGACGTTTATTTTATTGTTGGTGCGATAGAACATCGAAAGGGATTGATTGTTAGTCGGTCCAAATATTCCGCCGGCTATGGGGGGTTGTGGGAGACTCCAAAACGGCTGTGGTTGCAGGGCCCAGCTAGGTGGGCCGACAATCAGCGCGAGAATGCAAATTCGGGCCAAAGAAACCCAGGGGCTCTGCCAAATCCTTGAAGACTGAATGCGGCCAAAACATTTAAACATCTGACTCAATCCTAAACAGTTGCACTCACTGTATTCGTCGACCGCTGATACTGAGGGGCCGGCTGTTCCTACCTTCCAAAGAGTTTCAAGATTTGAGCCGTTTTGCAAAATCAGGGTTCTGGACCATTTCTAGCCTATGCCAGAAGGGGGATTTACCGATCTGTAGGGTCGAGCCAGTGTATATATTTTTGAGGTGGTAAGGAGTGCCAACCGTGATCAAGCAACCTGAGGATGCCAAGAACGTGATTCCAATGCGCAGAGGTTTGAACCTGCGTCCACAAGTGTGGACGGTGGCTTCAGGCAAAGGCGGTGTTGGTAAAACATTTATCACTTCGAGTTTCGGTATCACTCTAGCGAAATTGGGACATTCTGTTTTACTTCTGGATTTGGATTTTACAGGCGCTAATCTTCACACAGCTTTGGGCTTGAAACCTTCACACCTGAGTATTCGCCAGTTTTTCGAAGGTGAAAAGAAAATTTCTGAGTGTATTGTCCCAACGCAGATTCCTCACCTCTCTTACGTGCAGGGGATTTGGGACTCTTGGTCTCCGATTGCGTTGGCTTCTGAACAGATTTACAAAATTGTCGAAGAAGTTCATCAGTTGAAATATGACTATGTGATTATTGATGTGGGTCCTGGCGCAACGCTTGAGAATTTGATCTTGTTTCAAATGGCCGACGAAAAAGTTTTGATCACGACACCTGAGCCGACGAGCATCGAAAAAAGTTACCGATTTATTGAATATTATCTCTGCACGACTTTGAAAGAAGGAAGTGACACCGAAGCCTACTCTCACCTCATCCAAAATTTACGGGAGTATCGCCAGCGTTTGCTGAATGAGCCGTTTTCCATCAAAGAATTTGTTAAACGAAATGAAGGTATCTCTCAGCGCGCCTATGCGAAGCTTGTCGAGAAGCCACCGCGTTTGGTTGTGAATGGTGTTCGAACTCAGACCGCGAAAACTCTTGGCCACTCCATGAGATCTGTTTGTCACAAGTTTTATGACCTCGACATTCACTACTTGGGTGGAATTGATTTTGATAATGCAGTATGGCAATCAGCCAAAAGTCGAGAGCCGGTTTTGTTGTCTCAACCGTTCACTCCCCTGGCGGGCCAGTTTCTTTCGATGTGCAAACATCTCATTGATCCTACAGACTTAAGGGCCGTAGTATAAAAACAGATATGACCTCTCATTCTCGATATAGTTATTACGAAATCCTCGAGCTGGATTCAACGGCAGCTCACTCCGAGATTACCATGGCGTTTGATCGAGCTAAGGCAACTTACTCGGGCGACAATCCAGCCATCTACACGGTATTTTCAGAGGAAGAAGCCCGTGAGTTGTTGAAGCTGATCGAGGAAGCTTACTCCGTACTGGGAAACAAAACTCTGCGCGCGCTCTATGATCAGAAACTCTTTGGTTCGAATGCGTCGCTGGATGATTTGAGTTATGAATCACTGCTGGCGGCCAGCCGGTTGCAGAGCTTAGACAATCACGTGGGCAACGCAACTATACCTCTCCAAAACCAAGAAAAAGTTTTGGATCTCATCAAAGCCACTAAAGAGTGGAGTGGTGCAAAGTTAAAAGAGATGCGGGAGTTGAAAGGTCTGACCTTAGACCGGTTACACCAGATAACAAAAATCAATCCTTACTATATTCACGCGATTGAAGAAATGAACACGCAAAACTTGCCTGCCAAAGTTTTTATTCGTGGTTATGTTTTACAAATCTCAAAGACTTTGGGTTTAGAGGGTGGTTCGGTTGCGAACTCATATCTTTCTTTACTCGGCGACAGAACTCCGCTAGCAAGAAAAGCTTAGAGCTACTTCCACGTTCAATGCGGAGGACCCCTTGGCGGCGGAACTCAAAAAAATCACAGTGACAGATAAAGCCAATGGAACTCGTGTTGACAAGTTTCTGGCGGAACATTTTCAGCTTTCACGGTCGAAAATTCAAAATCTCTTTGCCAAAGGTAGTGTTCGTTGCAATGGAGAGTTGATAAAACCTTCTCATCAAGTCACCATCGCAGAGGAAATTTCTGTCGAATTAGAGGAAGTTCAGACCCCGAGTTTGGAACTGAAGCCGCTAGAACTGACTCTCGACATTTTGTTTGAAGATCCGCATGTTTTAGTGATTAACAAACCCGCTGGATTGGTCATCCACCCGGCGGCTGGCCATAGCGACGACACTCTGGTGAACGCACTTGTTCATCACTCTTCGGTTTTTGCAATGCGCGCAAACTCTGAACGGCCCGGCATTGTACATCGATTGGATAAAGAGACGAGTGGCGTTTTAGTTATTGGAAAAACAGATGAGGCCATTGAAAGTTTATCCGCTCAATTTAAAAATCGAAGTGTGGGCCGATATTATGAAGCGATTTGTGTTCGCACTCCCCGCCCTCCGGAGGGCGAAATTGTTTCATTTCTGGCTCGTCATCCAGTGAATCGAAAAAAAATGGCGTCGCTCAAAGACCTAAAAGGCCAAATTCTGCGACTTGAGTCCGCCCAGGCATCGCTCGGAAAATTTGCCGCCACTCAATATAAGATTTTAAGCTCGACAAAAAAGCACTCGCTTGTGGAACTCAAATTGAGAACTGGCCGGACTCATCAAATTCGTGTGCATCTGTCTGAAGCTGGTCACCCGGTGTTTGGGGACACATTGTATGGCTTTAAAGGTGACCGAGAGGTTCGAAGCATTTTAGGTGAACGATTTCTCCTGCACGCGAGAGAGTTGACCTTTGCTCATCCTTCGACAAATGAGCGCTTGAGATTCGAAGTTCCGTGGCCCAAGGCAGATGCGCAGTTCATCAAGGAGTTAGGATTTGTTCGTTGAAATTTCAGAAGAAGAAAAATTCTTTCGGCTTACGTTTGAAAAAGTCGTTATCGCTTTTGGTAAGCGAACTTATGATCGCACCGCGGTGTCTGC
>CALCCV010000419.1 GCA_937900305.1 uncultured Pseudobdellovibrionaceae bacterium
AAAATCGACTTTTCATTGCGATTCGAAGGGTTCTCTGAAAATCTAACAAGTGATTTTATTCACCGAGATTTTTCACGAACATATGGGCTGTTTTTGACAGTTCATACCCTTCACGTAGATAAAATCGATGCGCGCCCTCTCGACTTACATTCGATTTAACTCTGAGTAAGGTCAACCCTTTGGCTAACACCCATTCTTCTGCGCATTTAACTAGTGCTGCTCCGACTCTCTCATTTCGATACTTCTCGTGTACAACGAGCGCAGAAATGTCAGCCCGTCGGCCGACCAACAATGTATCTGGCTCTTCATTCACTTGAAGAAATCCCATAACCTCGCCAATTTCAGACAATGCGACAAACAAGCCGAATTCATTCGAAGAAACGATTTTAGAGAAGCGCTTGGTGACTTCTGAAATCTCATTAGGGTATCCCAATTGGCTTGCAAGGACGGTAACTTCAGAAATGTGATGAGGAGCCATTTTTTCGATTTTCATGATTCAAAGATATTGGGGATCTAAAAAACGGTCACGAAAGAAAATCTTTGAAGGTGGCGGGCCATCATTTATCGGAAGGCTTGCCGCTCAGCGCGAAAAACGGCAGTGCTATCGTAAGTCAAATCTCAATATTCAACAGGGTCCAAAAGGGATCTTTTTAGAACGGCTAAGCGATAAGCCAGTGCAATCTAAGGCAATTTAACTTTTGTTTGTGTTCCAGTGAAATCAGCGTGTTCCCGCTGACTTCACCATCAGAGTCGAAGGGGTTTTGAAGCGCAGGTCGAATAGGTCACGGGCAGGATTGATAAAAAGTGCCATTTCTTCCGTAGTTCAGAGCTGATTTTAATGACTTCAGTTCGACTGAGCCCGAAGGAATCTCAAGGTCAAAAAAGAGTTTTTCAGGTCGCCGGATGCAACAAGGCGAGTATGGATTCCAAGCATAAACTTAATTTTCTCTGGAGGTGCATTTGCCCCTCCGCAATCACTTTCCATTTTTTAAGATCGCTAGGCAGCGTTTCAAAGGTGAAGCGACAGGTAGTCATAACGACTCAGACCAAAGAACAAGTTCGCGGTCAGAGATCTTCTGCTTCGTCAAATAGACTCCTGTATCACTATTCATGAGGTAGAGTCGGATACCCTCGTTTAGAAAGTCTCTATTCGGAGCGAGGTTGTATTCACATTTAAGAGATTGTACGCTTCCTTCAGAGTTGTATTCGATCCGGGATTTCGTATTAAGCTCAAGGTTATAGTATCCAAAGATGTTTGAGCGAGATCCAAGACCCATTAATAGTTCTGAACCGCGCTTAGTTTTTAACCGAAGGCGGGGATCAAAAGCTAGAATCGATCCGTTTTCGGCATGTTGCAACCAGACCTCAATGACCTCCTCGATTTCGATTTGCCGTTCTTGGAAAATTGGCTCTGCAAGTTCGAGCATTAAATTCTTAATCCCATCTCGGAAATCATGCGAACTTTCCAGCGAATCAATAGGTTTACAGGCAGGAGGTCGCTGGGCATTTCCCATTGAAATCCACAATACACTAAAAACTAGCGCACAAAACGCGATCAATCTCATAATGTTAGCTCCTTTCGTTAGTTCAGATTGATGGGTTGCAAGTGGACGATTCTGCGATAACTTCTACGGTTGTTCGGTCCGGGTCGATGCTACACTTTCCGACTTGAACGAATTCTTCGCAAACTTCTCCAGACTCTTTTTTAACTGTGACCTCATAAACCGACGGCCCACCATTGCAGTATTGCGTAATCTTCCAGGAGATAGCCTGAACCTCTGAATACTTGCTAAAGAAGGCAGCGAGATTTGGGTCCGAAGAAATTTTCGAAATATCGGAGAGGGAAGCCGACGACAGAGCAGGAATCATTGAGATTAGATAAAACGTTAGAAACAGTTTCATATTTTTTCTCCTTAAAGGTGAAGCTGGTTGTATCCCACAGTGATCACCAAGATCCATTTATTTAACAAAATCTGGTAACCGCCTGGTTACCAAGACGCCCAAAAAATGTCTGAATCCTGGTACTTTCTTTGCACCAATTAGCTTCATGGCCATTAAGTTCATGCAGTGTAAGACGATTATTATAGCTTGCTTAACAGTTGGACGGAGAATGCCGTTTTTGGTCACCGTCATGTGTTTGGTTTCCTCGTTCTCTCAAGCTGGCAATTGGGACAAGTATAAGGGTAACCCCGAGTTGTGGGAACTTGAATACAAAGTCAGCCGAACCTCTATTTTTCACGCCCTTTCTCAGTGTGGAATCGAGAAAGTAGGTCATCTGAATCTTAGAGTCCTGGAAGCAGCAATTGAGCCGATCGTCGCTAAAATTCATCGTGGGACGGTCATACGGGACACACAAAATCTGCGATCGACCTGCGTGTATACGAGTGGAAACGATGGGCCGATTGTTCTTTGCAATGTTGATGACTTTCAAAATTCAACAGACATTGCGGAATTCGTTCTTCCGTTTCATGAGAGCTGTCGAAGTGCGGGAGTCCCAGATGAAAATTACGAGATTTCGCTAGGCCTTGTTTGGCTTGCCGGCTTAGGTTGCCGTGAAAGCAAAGCAGCCCTTCAAACCTCGATTATAGATCCATTTTTGCGTCTCGAGCCTAAGCTACTTATTGCGGGTGGAGGAAGTTCACTGACTGGCGGCGGCGGAGATGCCATAGCCGTCACGGCAAAATACCTTTCCCTTTATTTCAGCCTTGTGCCCGTCAAACGCATAAGCGAATGGAAAAGAAATCATCCGAATATAGAAGAGTCCGATGTGACGGCCGCTATCCTGTCGGCGCGTTTCGAAACCAATCCCGATTCCACATCGCAAGACATTTTGCTTCCACAACCCTCTGGTAGTCCGATAATCTACGTTCCGCAGTCGTTTTTAAAGTCCCAAGAGCTACAAGAAAAAATGGCATTAAAGGTAGTTCACTATTTTGAACAGTCCTTAGCGGGTCGAAAATGAAATCCAAAAGCCCTCGCGCTATTTTGTTACAAGCTCTTAAGAGAAAACAGCGCAAAAACAAAGACTTTTCTCTCCGGCTCCTTGGCAAAAAGCTGCGCCTGTCGCATGCATATCTGAGTCAAGTTCTTGCCGGGAAAAAAATGTTTCCCCAAAAACACTATAAACAAATAGTCGAAGCTCTAGAGATTGACGAGATCGGAGAGCGGTCACTGAAGTACGCAATTCTCTTTGAAAGTTTGGAAAACTCTCCGGTTGCGATGAATTGCTTGGAAGATCTTTTGAAAACCGTGCTTCCAAAGATCAACCCCAGTCTAACAAAATATACAGAACGATCTGAAAAAAACTTTATTTTGCATTCGTCCTGGGTACATCTCGCGATTATGGACCTTGTGACATGCTCCAACTTTCAAGATGATCCCAAATGGATTGCAAAACGCCTCGCAATACCGACCTCAACTGCTCGCTATTCCCTCGAAGTTTTGATCGAGCGAGGACTTTTACAAAGGGAGAACGGCAAACTTTCAAAAACCGATCTGCATGTTCGTTTTCCGACTCTTGAATCTCATCCCTTGATTCGCCAATACCATCGGGAGACCGCCCTTAAGGGACTTCAGCACATGGATAAAAATACAGATCTCGCAAGTTTCAAACAAAGACTCATCGTAGGATCGACTGTCGCCGTGAACCCCGATAATCTTCGTGAAGCACGTGACCTGCTTTACTCTTCGCTGGGCGAAGTATTATCAGTTCTAAGTGCCGGAGATTGTACGGAAGTTTACCATTTGAATGCGCTCTTATTTCCCCTGACCAAAAGCTGAATTCGTAATGCTTGCATTTGTAAAACGTAGACTATCCATGAATAGAGGCAGTTCGATCAACAAACCAATCCTTCTATTTTATCGCCAGGCCAACTTTAAGCTGGCTTCAGGCCTGGCGAGG
>CALCCV010000420.1 GCA_937900305.1 uncultured Pseudobdellovibrionaceae bacterium
CGTCACTTTCAGACCTAGTGATTTCAATTGGCATTTTTTTAACCGTCAAATTTTCCTCGACGATCCTCAAAAAACTCTCCTGACCAACAAAAAAGACACTGCTGAGAGGAATGACAATGCTCTCTCGAGAGTTGACTTCGAGTTGCATCTGACCCAACTGACCCAACACCAAAGTTTCCAACCCCGCGGTTTTAACCGGCAAAAATCTGGTTTTAATCGTCGACGTCACCGAATCAATGATCGGCGATACAGACTTCAGTTTAAAAATATATTTTTTGTCCGCCTGAACGAAAGTCGCCGAATGCAGTTTAGAAAATGCCACCCGATCTTTCGCAGGAATCAAAACTTCCACTTCAATTTTTGATGGATCTACAATCGTTAAGGTTTTTTCACCTTTGTTGATCACCGATCCATCGCGAACTTCAAGCTGTGCAATCACGCCTGACACGGGGGCCACCTGAATTCTCGGTCGATACTCAAAAACCGGATCCAAACTCTTGATCACAAATAATTTTTGGCCGCGCTGAACGTGGTCACCCAAATTCACTCGTAAATCTGAGATCATGCCAGACTGTTCGGCCGGCAAAACTGACTCCATCTGGCTCAGCACCTGGGCCGTGTAGATGAGTTTGTCAGTGAGTTGAGATTGCTCGGCCTTCTGGATCGAGACTTTCGGTTTTTCAGCTAATTTTTCGGCAACGTCTTTGCCATTCTCCGATTTGGTCTTTGTCTCCGCACCGGCAATTTGAAAGGACTGAGTCGCCAAAAAAACTCCGGCGAGGCCAACAATGGAAAGAGCAGCGACCAAAACACGACGCCTTAGATGCACACGACCTCCTAGATTCCGACAGGAGGATCGCCTAACACGATCTTGAAAAAACGTCAAAATATGGCCATTAAAGAATTGGCGTGGGGAACCGCCGCTTGATTCATGAAAAGAGTTCCCGGCTAGAATGTAGATCCAGATCGAGAGCCTCAGTAAAGGCTCCCGATCTGCGATAGGAGGGGGCGATTAAATTCGAGCGCGTTCAAGAGCGGCAATGCGTTCAGATAAGGGCGGATGAGTGGACATGAGTTTCAGAAATCCACCAGCCCGTCGTCCAGAGATTTTCAATGTGGCCAGGGATGGATGGGCGGTGTCGGTGCCTTCAACCGAAGACTGCAAGCGCCGCAAAGCTGAAATCATGTTCGTTCGTCCTGCCAACTTCGCACCGCCCGCATCGGCTCGGTACTCTCGAGCCCGAGAGTAAAATGCCACCACCATCATACCCAAAACTCCGAAAGCAATTTCCAAAATGATGGTCGTGATGAAGCGAACGATCGGCGCTTTTTCTTCGTCAACCATTGAACTGGCTGCCCAACTGACAACGCGAGCGAAAAACATCACGAACGCATTTACGATGCCCTGAACGAGAGTCATCGTAACCATATCTCCATTCACTATGTGCGCCACTTCATGTGCCAGAACTCCTTCAGCTTCGGCCGAATTCATACTGCGAAGAAGCCCCGTTGATACGGCCACCAGCGCTCGCGATTGAGTTGGACCCGTTGCAAAGGCATTCACTTCGGGACTGTCGTAATATCCAACTTCCGGCATTTTTGTCATTCCGGCCTTGAGGGCCAGCTGGTGAACAGTCTGAACCAACCAACGCTCTTCAGGTTCATGAGTCTGCGGCTGAATCACCTTCACACCCATCATCATTTTAGCCATGATTCGCGAGAGACCGAGCGAAATGAACGCTCCACCAAAACCCCAGACCAAGCAGAACAGAGCTAGTGAAGAATAGTCGAGCCCGTAAGGTGTTATGTAGGGCTGAACACCCAATAGGGAAAGCACGATCGAAATCGTAATCATGATTAATATATTCACAGCTAAAAGAAGAAAAATTCGTTTGGCCATTTTCACAGGGGTCTCCTTTGTCTTTTTATCACATTCCATTGTCATCCTCACTCTCTGGATGACAGGGAGGGAGCCCAAGATGCTAACTCACTCCTCATCTTTATTTTACTGAAAATTCCTGATTTGTGAAATGCGATAAATTCCAGCTTTAGCTGTGTTTGAAACGAACTTATAGGGCTGGGTCAAGCAGAGGAGCAGAAGGATGGGTGCGGCGGGGAATCAAAACGTCTTTGATGAATCCACCTGCTGACAAGCGAATCGAACGCCACTTTTGCAAGCGAGCAGAAAGTACTGGCTGGACAAAGCCTTCTCGTCGATGAGCTGATAAAATTTGCCCAGAGCAAAGTCAGCCCAGACACTTCGGTAGGCCGTATGAAGAAGCTGCTGCAGGGGTTCTTGGGCTCGCGACGCCTTACCGTCCATCATCTCCAGCATCGCTTTGGCAAAGTGGCAGAGGCTGTTTTGCGGCTCGCGGTCGGCACACTCGGTAAAATACTTCAGCGAAGTGCCGCGATCTTTTTCGTAGTGAAGGGCTTGCAGAAAGGCCTCGCGGCAGGTGGGGGATTCAATGTTGCGCAGCAGGCATTCGTAAGCTCGCACCCGAAGACCATGAATGCTCTCGCTGGCTGTGTTCGGCAAACCGGTTGTAAGGGCCCGTTGCTCAGATGGATTGAAGGGCGCGAGATCATGACTAGGTAGGAAGTGCCCCAAGCGAAGAGACCACGAAGTGTGAGTGAGTGAACCGAGCGTGGCCGAAGCCTGGGCCTGACCCTGATTTTGCCACGGCCGAACGACAAACAGAGCCACCAGGCCCAGCGCCAAAGCGAGAAATAGTCGCTTGTAAATTCGCAGATTTGTCATTCGCCGAGGTCTAACCTGTTTTAAAAATTTGAACAAGTTTCAATGCATTACGGAGCTATTTTAAAAAAAATACTGACCTAGTGCAAAAAACCCAGTGACACTGCAGCCCTGGACACAAATTGATCTCCACCGCCGACGGCTAAAACATTTTCACCATGATCATTTGATTGTAGAAACAATGCGTCATTCGATTTATAAGCAGGCCATGAATCCAAAAGATGGCTGAGGCCGTCCGACTAAAATGCAATTCTTTGCAAGGAGATCTCCATGAAATTCATTGCTCCGAAAATCATCGCAGCCCTGACGATCAGTCTGACCGCGGCGGCAGCATCTGCCGTTACGTTTTCAGAGATCAACGACCGCGTGCTGACCCCGGCCTGTGCCGGCTGTCATGGTGCCGTTGACGCTTCGGCCGATCTCGACATCACGAAGCTTGAAAATATAAAAGCCAATTTGGAAAGTATCAAAGCCGCTGTTGAGTCGAACGCGATGCCGATGGCGAGCGAACTTTTGCCCGAAGACAAAGCTTTGTTGCTGAAGTGGATCGAGGACGGCGCACCTGAGTAAGGACTTTTTTGCTGACCGCTTCAGCCACCTCGCAGCTGACCGTTCCGGTCAAATCGCCTGCCGACCTCCCGATCAAGTTTTCGGCTTTAGGTGAAACCAGAGCTGTATTTTTGTACCTTCGGCATTGAAAGTCTCGGAGTGGTAGTATTGCTCCCAGGTTTTTTCTTCTAAGAGCAAAAAGCCTTGGAAGTGTGTGACTCCTTCCGGACTCGAGGGAACGTCGAAGAGATGGTGCGGTCGGTTCTGGAAAGAAACGGGCCCGCGGTATTTAAAACTTTTCAAATCAAGATTTTTTTCATTTTCGGCCAAGATCGAAGTCAATTTTCCAGATTTTAAAAAATTGAGGGCGACAATGCGCGCCTCCGGATTCGAGATTTGATTTCGCCACTCCTCTTGAGTGGTCGCGGCATCTCCCCAACCCAAAACGACCCCCGCGACATCTGTCTTTGCTTGCAACACCAAGGGAGCCTTCGGGTCCAAAATGCTGGGACCTTGACCTTTTGTTCCCACTTTTCGGGCGACGTGATCGGTGTCAGCTCTCATTTCCAATTTGCGAATAAAAAACTTCAAT
>CALCCV010000421.1 GCA_937900305.1 uncultured Pseudobdellovibrionaceae bacterium
CAATGGAGAACGGAAAAATCACCGATGATCGCCGCATCACCGAAACTTTGCCGACCATTCGCTACATTCTTGAGAATGGCGGAAAGCTGATGATTTGCTCTCACTTGGGACGCCCCAAGAGCAAGGACGATAAAAAATTCTCTCTCGAGCCTGTCGCCAAGCACTTGAGCGAACTCTTGAACTACGAAGTGATTTTGTTCGAAGAGCCCAGCTCTGAGGCCTTGAAATTGATCATGCAAACTTTGCGACCAAAGCAAGTGGTGATGCTCGAAAACATTCGTTTTGAACCGGGCGAGACCGAAGACGCGCTGGATCTGGCGCAGCAGTTGGCCTCAAATACCGAAATCTATATCAACGATGCGTTTGGGGCTAGCCACCGAGCGCATGCCTCAATCCATGCCCTGCCCCAATTGGTGAAACTCAAAGGCGTGGGTTTTTTGATCGAAAAAGAAATCAGAATGCTGGATCAACTTTTGGATTCACCAAAGCGCCCCTACTGGGCTATTCTGGGCGGCGCAAAGGTTTCAGATAAAATTGATGTGATTGAAAAGTTAATTGATCTGGTTGATGGCTTCGTCATTGGCGGAGCGATGGCCTATACGTTTTTGAAAGCCATCGGCGAACCTGTGGGCCGCTCTCTGGTTGAGGGCGACAAAGTTCGTTACGCCAAAGAACTGCTCGAGCGCATTGAGGCTCGTCACAAGTCCGTGTTGCTCCCGGTAGATCACAAGGTTGCGAGCTCTTTGAACGACACCGCCTCGCAAACACAGATTGTCACTCGAATTCCCGAAGACAAAATGGGTCTCGATATCGGACCCGAGTCGTTGAAAAGATTCACGCAAGCGTTGGCTACAGCCAAGACGATTTTTTGGAATGGACCGATGGGTGTTTTTGAAAAAGAAACGTTTGCTCGCGGAACATTTGGAATTGCGCAAGCCCTTGCTGACAACGATGGAGTAAAAATCGTTGGCGGTGGCGACTCTGCAGCGGCCGCCGATGCTTCGGGCTTGGCCGAAAAAATGACTCACATTTCCACAGGTGGTGGAGCTTCACTTGAATATCTGCAGGGCGCGAAACTGCCCGGCTTAGAAGTATTGAGGGTTAAGATTCGTTGAACTTAGGTGAGATGGGAACTAAAAAAATTTGACGACGATTTTGAAGCGATTCAATCTGAGCAAAGATGCCGCTCTGACTGCGGCTTTCCCGCCAAATGAACCCAAAGATATTTTCGCACTTTGGGGACCCGTCTCACGTCGAGACACCGTCTTTTCTATGCGATAGATGCGCAATTCATCTCCTACACTGATTTAAATCACGAATCTTTGGAGGAGAAAAATGATGAAACAATGGATATTCGCGGCACTGAGTCTCCCGCTCTTCGCTACGCCGACATTTGCAGTCGACTGGCCTTCGGGGGCATTTTCGCCTAACGCTTTCTTCAATCGAATCAACGGAACTCAACAAGATGTCTGCTTGCTGTATGGAAACAAATCGTCCACTTGGACTGAACTTGGAGATCAAGTCAAAGCGGGAGCTTTCGACAGGTCAAAATGCAAAAGCTTCGTCTTTTCCATGCGCATCTTTCCTACGGATCAAGAAAATCCTCACGCCAAAGGCTGCTCCGCTTGGAAATCAGTGGCTGAGGGCAAGTACAACTCCTATTATAAAAATGTAGGTAAAAAAATTGCGGCCCTCGGAATTCCCCTCAGTCAGATCACTATGCGGGTGGGATGGGAAATCAACGCCGATTACCCCGAGCGTCCCTGGTTCATCGGTGCGTGCAATTCGGCAACCCCAGGTTCTGCGAACTCGGCTGAACACGTTCGTCAGGGATATCGAAACATCATCTTATCTTTGAGATCTCAAACTCCCAATATTAAAACATCTTGGAATTGGTTGAAGAATGCTTCCCGAGCAGGGTTGCCCATCAGTCATTTTTATCCAGGCTCCGACGTAATTTCGATCATCAGCGTGGACTATTATGACATCGGCCTTGCAGACTATAAAAATATCGCGGCTTTCAACAAAATCACCTATGAAAAAGGAACAATTGCGTCTCCGCTGGGATTAAAATCTTGGATGGATTATGCCATTTCGTTAGGTAAAAAAGTTGCAGTTGAAGAGTGGGGAATTTTTGCCGGCGGCTCAGGTGGATCAGGCGATAACCCAGCTTACATCCAAGGCATGTTTGAATTCTTTCGAATGGCCCACGGAAAAAATGCTCTCGCCCACGAAATCTATTTCAACAACAGTGACTACTCAGTGCTGGGCACTAGCTCGCATCCCCAAGCAACCAAAGAATACGACCTTCGCTATTAGACTCGAGGACTCGACTTTCATCCGGAATCTCGCGCGGTCAGGCCCAGCCCCACGCGCGAGCTGGATTTTCGCCGGCTTTCGACTGAAAATGGACTGATCACGGCTGTCCATTTGTTCATTCCAGCCTGAGATCCAGGAGGGATCATGTCGAAAGTTCAATTTCTTTCCAGGTTTCAATTGCGCAATTTTTTTTCGCGGATGTTCGTCGCCACCACCATCGCTCTGACAGCATGGGCCTCTGCGAGCCACGCCGCCATTCCACAAAAACCTTCGGACTGGTTGATAAAAGATTTAAAAGGAGACGGATTTCTCACCGGCGGACGAGCTGGCAGCGGCTTTAGTTTGTTGGCTCTCGATTTGATTCCGCGAACCAAGTCCGAACTCATCAAAGTTCAGTTGGGAGATCGCAACGGAATGGCTATGAAAACGCCACCAGGATATCACCATGTGCAATATTCCAAAAAAGGCATGTGGGTTCAAATCGACTTTTCACAGATGGCCCGCAGTCTCGTCGAATCGAAGATGGTCAAAGAAAAATTTAAAGCTTCTAAATTTGTTCGACAAGCGGATTTGACCTTAGATCCAGAGGACGGCAGTTACAATCTGCGTTTGCTCTTAAAACGCCCGGTGCACGTTCGCACAGCCATCGCCAAAGGCAAACCCAACGGTGAACTTTACATCGAAATTTTACCTGAGTGAGTGATTATTCGTGAGAAGTTTGCAATGCTCTTGGTTCATCGGGCTTATCTATTTTTTACTGAGCAGCTCGCCCGTGCAGGCAAGAGTCTTTGATTTCAACAATGAAACCTTCGCCGGTTATTTTTCGTACGCATTTGGAATTTATCCAGAGACCACGAACCCGTACGGTGATGAAACTCTGGCCGATGAATATTCTCAAAAAATGAAAACCCTCCATGGCGGTGAGTTCGGATTTCTCTACGGCAAAGGGCCTATCAGTTTTCGCTTCGGAATGGAATTGCTAGCCCCGTCGACCCTGAAAGAAATCAAAGCGACACTTAATGGCAACGATGTCTACACCATCGAAAGCGATTTTTCAGCCTATGCTCCCAAGGCTGGCCTAGAAATCAATTTGGTCACGCGGCCGATTTGGCGAATTTTTGCGGGAGCTAGCTATGGCGTGGTCAGTGCGAGCTTAAAGAATACCTATTCCGAAGTGTCTTCAGCGCCACCCGGCGATCATGCCGTTTATATGAAGTCTTCCTCGACTTTGATTGAAGGCTATTTAGGTGGCGAGCTCTACATGAACGACACGACGACCATCACGGTGTCGGTGGGCCAAAAAAATGTGAACTTTGATAAATGGATTTATTCACAAGACACAACGACCTTCACCGGTGCCCACGAAAAAGGTGACCCCGTTCTTTTGTCTGACGGCACAGCCCGATCATTCTCACTTTCAAATCAATTTGTTTCTATCGGCTTTCGCATCTATCTGATGTGATCTTCGGAAAGACCTAGCCCTATAACCCCAACAAGACAGATCAGGCAGTTATGATGCGGTGGCTTTTGACCCGGCCATTCCATTGCCCTCAAAATCAGAGCTCAAGAATCTTAGAGGAGACGTGGATGAAAAAAATCTTGGTGTCGTTATTGATTTTCGCATCGGTGGGCTGTGTCTCGAAGAGCACTCATGAAACCGCGGTGAATGATTTGCAAACTCAGCTGAAGGCGTCAGAGGATGTGCTTGCTTCAAAAAACAAACAACTTGAAGAGCTTGAAACAAAGTTGATCGCAACGGCTAAAGACAAAGGGCAGCTGAAAGCATCGCTCGACGAAATGACTCAAGCCATGAATGAAATGCGAGCTCGTCGCGAGGAAGAGCAAAAACGTCTCGCCGAATTTCGAGATTTGACAGCACGATTTAAAACATTGACCGACTCGGGAGCTCTGTCTGTCAAAGTTGCTAACGGCAAAATGATTGTGCAGTTGGGAACCGACGTGCTCTTTCCTTCTGGTTCCGCAAAACTCTCTTCGCAAGGAATGCAAACGATCAAAGAAATTTCGGTTAAGCTCGCTGACATC
>CALCCV010000422.1 GCA_937900305.1 uncultured Pseudobdellovibrionaceae bacterium
CTAAGTCAGATAAGCGCAAGGGAGAAAATTATAGCGACTTAACCCTGGCCCAGATTGATGCTAAAATAAAAGAGTATAGAGAAGAAATGCAAATGGCCGCCAAAATTTTAGATTTTGAAAAGGCGATGATAGTTTCATCGCCTTTTTTTTTGGGGGGAAATGCTGGCTGGTTGTGTAAATTTGTTTGGCCATTTAATATTGGTTCAATATTAAAGAATCGCGAACAGGGAGGACCGTGAAATCAGATCGATGGCTTGGAATTGTGGCTGGAACCGTTGGTGTGCTGTTGCTGACTTGGGGACTTATAGCTGGGTATTATTGGTACTCGAGGACCTATGAGGTGGGGGAACTGAAGCCGCACGAGATTTACGATCTTATGAAGCATTCAGGTCCGCCGGTTGATGAAATGGTTACATTGGATGAGCATAAGATTCAGTTGAGTTCTTACAAGGGGAAGATCTTGATTGTTAACTTTTGGGCGTCTTGGTGTGCCCCATGTGTGGATGAGATTCCATCGTTGACGAAGCTGCGGGATCTTTTCAAGGATCAGATTTTTGTGGTGGCTGTATCTAGCGACCAGGCCAAAGAGGATATTACGGCATTTCGAAAATCGTTTCCGGCTTTTGGGGAACCTAATATTGTGATTGTTTGGGATGAGAAGAAAGATTTTGTTCGGCAGTTTGGGATTGCGAAACTTCCTGAGTCAATAATTTATGGCAAGGATGGGAAAGCAATTAAAAAGATTGTTGGATCGATTGATTGGATGTCCGAAGATGCGCAAAAGTTTATGCGCGAAAATCTTTAGGAGATGAATCCCGCTTCGTCGGTGAATGCGGGAATGGTTTTCATGTTTGTGAATATTTAAGGGCTAAAAGCCCAGCCGCTTTTTGAGTTCTTCAGCCTTTTTCTTGGCTTCGTCCTCTAGGCCTTTTTTGGCTTTGTTTTCAGTGTCTTTTTTGGCTTGCTCTATTTTTCCCTGAATTTGATCTTTTTGGGCTTGGATGGTCTGTTCAGCTTTTTTGACCTCACCGTCAATTTTGCTTCGGAGATCGGCGACCTGTCTGTTGATTTGGTCTCGAAATTTGCCGATTTCGGCGTTAATGGCGGCTTCGATGTTTTTTCGGGCTTCGTCGATTTTAGCTTGGACTGCGGAGCGAAAACCTTTTTCGATTTCGGAACCTAAGTTGGATTCGATTTTGAGTGGAAGTTGCGGAAAGGTTCCTTCGGCTGAGGCAGCCAGTTGGATTGCGGGGAGGCCCTTGAAAACTCTTTTGAGAATCTCGTCGGCGATTTTGTCTTTGGCGCTGACGTTGAAAGCGACTTCGGAGTAGAGACTTTGCATCTTTAAGCTGTAGTTTTTGAAGCCTTTGACCCAAGCGTCGACGGTGATTTTGCCTTGGGCTTTGGTGAAGCCGATGCTGGCGTCGGGTGAATTTAGGAGTGTCTTCTCTCCCAGAGGAAAGACGGCGACCTGGCCTTTGGCGGTGATGAGAGATTCCTCTTTGGTGTTGTCGAGGGAGAGCTCGAGTGCGACGCCTTTGATGCCGTTGGCGGGGAAGTCACCATTGATTTTGGCGACTGTGGGACGGCCGACCATTTTTTGGTTGATGGTGAGGTCACGGATTTCACCTTTGACGAAACCGGCGTCAGGGGTGGCTCCGGCTTGAGAGCTGATGAGCGTTTTCTTGACCCAGAATAAAGGGTAACCGAGGGGGCGGCCGAATTCGTAGGTTACGCCATTGGCACGTTCGTGGGGGATGATTTCTTCGGCTTCGTTTTCGGCTTGTACTTTTGCTTTGGTTTCTTTGTCGGCGGTGAATTTTGGAGGGAGATACTTGAAGAGCATTGTCTTGTAGCGATTTATTTTGGCTTTGTAAGGGCCGAGGTATTTGTCGAAGAGACTGAGGGTGATCTCTTTGGCATCGAGGCGAGGAATTTGGAAACGGTTTTCGAGACTCTTGACGTCGGTTTTAATGAGGGCTTCGAATTGTTTAACGTCCGCTTGCGCTTTGTTGAGGTCGTTGCCGAGCTCTTCTTTTGTGGATTGGATGATTTTGAGTTTGGCATCGAGCTCTTTAAAAATTGCGTCGTACTCTTGCAGGCTGGCTTGAAGCTCTTGGGGAGATTTGAAGCCGCTGGATTTGACTTTGTTGAGGCGGTCGTTGAGCGCTTGAAAATCTTTTTGCTGAGGTAAGTTTTGGAGTTTTTGCTGCCAAAGTTTGTCTTTGCTCTTGTATTCGGTGTCGAGCTCGGCGGCTTTTTGTTTTGAAGGCAGTGAATTTACAACGCCATTGAGTTGATCTTGGTAATTGGCGCCGTTGAGAATTTTGGCGAGATCGCCGACGACGTTGTCATTGTATTTGTCGGTGACAAATTCGACGGCTTGTTCTTTGAGTTTTTCGGTTTCTTTGTCGAAGGGGCTTGGTTTGTTGGAGGGGGGCTCGGGAGGTTTTACTCGGCCGGGTCGAGTGCGAGCCGTGCCGTATTTGATGTTTTCGACGGCGGCTTCTTCGACGACGAATTTGACTCGTAAGAGGGCGTCCCATTGGAGATTGAAGCGGATGTCTCCGACTTCGAAAAGGTTGCGAGTGGGTTCTTCGGCATCAGTGAGTTGGATGCCAGTGATGCGGATGGATCCTTCGGTGAAGCTGGTTTTCAAAGACGCGACGTCGACTTCAGCGCCAACTGTGTTGTAGCCTCCCCATTCGATGAGAGCTTTGAGATGGCTGTCGAAGAAGAGCAAAAAGTAGAGATAGGTCGTTGTGCAGATGATGGCGATGGGTATGATGGCTTCGAGGCGCAGGGGGCCTTTTTTTCTGACGGGTTTTTGGGGTTTGTCGGCGGATGTTGTCATTTGTAACTCCCGTAGAGATCGTCGTACTTGCAGTACCAGTTGTAGAGCTTAGTTGCGGCAAAGGATTTCCAAAATTTAGTTGTTTTGAATTTTTCGACAACGCTGACTCTGTATTTAAGGATGGAAGCGCGAAAGATAAAGAATGCCGGGGGGGCGAGGATCATGGTGAGAATCATTGAGCCCATCACGACGGAGTTGTTGAAGCGGGTCATTGGGACAATGGGGGCATGATAGAGAGTGGTGAAGAGACTTTTGAGCCCTTCGGTTTCGAGGACCTTTTGCCCGATGATGTTGCAGACCGGGTCTAGCAGAAAAGCAATAAATTTGAAGAAGAAGGCAGCTAGGAAAGCAGCACCGATTTGAATTCTAAAGAAAAGTAAAATGAATAACACTAGAAATGTTTGAAGAGAGAAGAAGGATGCAAATCCCAGAATTAAGCCACAGGCTAGGCCGGCGGCGATCTGATTGTGGCCTGTTTCTGAGTTGAGCATTTTGAAGAATGCAAAAATTTGTTTGAGCATCAATGTCATGTGCACCTCGCGATGTGGTCGTGGATTAAAGGCTCTCATGAGGTGGGAAGAGTTTCAAAAAAATTTTGCAGAGTGGGAGACTTTGCCGCAAGATGAGAGGAATTTTTGAGAGGCGGGTGTGATGGAAATTGGAAGTGTGCGTCTGCCGAGGATGGTGAGTCGACAGTTTGCTGGTTGGTTGAGTGTTTTGTTTTTAAGTCTTTTGGTGAGCCAATCGGCTATGGATTTACTGTTCGGAGTGTTCGGAGTGTTCGGCCTGATTGTTTTTGTTAAGGCTTGGCGATCTGGTGAGGTGAGAAAATTTTTTAGTCTCGGTTGGCTTGATAAGGTGATTTTAGTTTTTGCCTTCAGTGTGATCTTGGGATTGGTGCTTTCGGTTGCTCCGGGGAAAGTTGTTGGATTTCAGATTGGTGAGCTCCGATGGATTTTGGTTTTATATCTTTTGGTCGGAGTCTTTCGAGCTTATGGAGCGCCCTGGCCGATGAGTTGGGTTTGGAGGGCCTGGTGGGTTTTGGTGACGGTGTCATTCGCCGAAATTGTGATATTTGTGGTGCAGAGTGAAGGCAAAGTTTGGACTCATTGGACGCACAGGCTGGAGGGGTTTCATCAGAACTCGATGACTCACGCGCATTTGTTTGCGGTGAGTTTTTTATTTTTAGGCAGTTTGTTGTTGCAAGAGTGGAGCGCAATGAGTGCGCGAGCTCGGTTGTTGTTTTTTGGTGGTGCGTTTGTTTTAGGATCTAATTTGTTGCTCAGCCAAACGCGGGGAGTGTGGCTGGCGACGTCGGTGGCGACGTGCTGTGTGGCCTTTTTTTCGAAAGGCTGGCGATGGGGACTTTCGGTTGTGGCTTTGGTGATGATTGTTGCGATTGGGATGATTGCGACAGTGCCGATGATCCGTGAACGAGTGGTGATGGTTGCTGATTACAAACACAGTTACGATTTGGAGCAGATCGGAAGAGCGTCGTGTAGGGAAAGAG
>CALCCV010000423.1 GCA_937900305.1 uncultured Pseudobdellovibrionaceae bacterium
CGTTGGGCAGCTCTTGCCAATCTGGAAAGGCCATCGTCAAAGCGATGGCGGTGGGGGGATGCGCGTGCACAACGGCTTGGGCCAGCGGGCAATTTTGATAGACACAAAGGTGCATGAGTTTTTCGCTGGAGGCCTGGCCTTTGCTGGTCACTCCCGAATCGTCCATCACCACCAATTCTTGGGGTTGCAAAAACGCCTTCGCGCGGCCAGCAGGTGTGATGAGAATTTCATTGGGTCCAACTCGAGCCGAAATGTTTCCATCGCCGGCTGCTAAGCAGTCTTTCGAATACAGTCGTCGCCCGACTTCCAGAATATCGAGTCGAAGCTTTGAGGTTTGAGCCGTTGGGATCTGCGACATGAGTCTGTCATAACCCGTGCCTCAAATCCCCGTCAAATCCTCGTCCAATCAGTTCGCTCAAATGATTGCTAAGGCAACTGGCATTTGTACTTCGCAACGTAATCACCCGCCGGAAGATCCTGTTGATACTCAACGGTCAAACCTTTGATCACGTAGGGAATGGTGACCAAACTCGCGTTCACGTAGAGATCCACTTTGCCTTGATATGGAGCACATTCAAGGTCCACTTTGCGAGCCAACTGCTTCGTGACTTCACCAATTTCGCGAAGGTACTGAGTGTAGCTGCCTTGAACTCCAATATTTACGACTTTCCCACCCGTCAGCTTGGCCATTTCGCGGTAGTAACATCCCACATTTACATGCTGCGTGGCTTTGCGGGCGCAGTGCGCATTCCATCCGGCATCGTCATTGGGGTCGAGAATATCTGGCGGAAATTCAACAATCGAATTCCAAACAAAGTTCCTATCCGGAAATGTCTGTTTCACAAAGTCATAAGTCTGCTGAGGAGTGTTGTGTTTGATTTTGCAAGGCTTGCCCGTCACCACGGCTCCGATACATGGCAAAACATATTTCGTGTCGTCCATATAAGCTAACTCTCCAGTATCAGCCTGAAAGAAATTGGTTTCGTCTTCGTCAGAGACGTTGATGACTGCCAAGTGAGTGTTGGCGCGAAAGAAATCCTTATTCACTCCGCCAAAACTAGAATCTTTGTAGCGCTGCAAAACACGCTGGAGACTAAATAAGCTGCGCTCGTGCTGGCTGGCTGGCAAACCAATTGGCTCGCCAGCGTTATTTTTATTGCCGACATAAGGTCCAGTGATCTTAGGCAAATGAACTTGGATGGTGTTCAAAAAGAGGTTCGCAGAATTCGGCGTGGTCGGAGTGATCCAATAAGTTCCGGCGGCGCCATCGATGTCGAGCAGACGACCATCAAAGCCTGGTTTTTTCTCATCCGCCATCGCTCCCGAAGTCGAATATATGACGGCCTTGTCCAGATGACCAGGAGCCGCCGTGCATTTTATTTTTCCCTTAACCCAAGAGTTGGCTTTGATGTTACAAACCATCTTGTCGCCTTCAGCATTCGCGTTCATCACAAAACCGATCCGCCAATCATAGCCGTTCAACACGGCCAAAAAGTCATTGAACTTTGCGGCCATGACTTTCAAATCGTCCTTCATCGAACCAGAGGTGTCCAAAATGAGAAGAATGTCGATTTTTTTATTGTCCAGTGACCGCAACGTTTTTTCCTTATCGACCAGCTTGATTTCGACGGTCACGTTGTAAACTCCGTGAGCGCTGATTCCTTTGTTGTTGGACTTATCGGTGGCTTCGACCCAGAACTCATAGGCGCCGGCCACCGCATTGGCGATCGTGAACTCACCTCGGACCGACAACATATTGCCTGGAGTCGATGCTGTATACGGACAGGCAATCGAAACGGGTGTTGAAGACGGCCGTTGAAGATAACAGGTCACCGTTTGTATTTCGCTCATCAAATCCGTCGCCGAAAAACTCACGGTCGTCGAAGACCCTGTAAAACTCGCGGTCGCATAGTCGCCTAAACCCACCGTCGGAGGTGTCTTGTCATGGGCCCAAATGTAAGTGTTTTCGGAAAGATTGCCGGCCATGTCGGTCACCTTGACAATGAGTTCATAAACTCCCGAACTCGGCAAGTTGGCTGGCAAAACAAAGCTCGCACCGCCACAGGCGACGTCAGAGAACAAACCAACGATCGTGCACTTCACGCCCGTCGCCACATTGACACTCGCATCTACGCCAATTTGAAAAGTGGGTTTCACATTGCCATCGACTCGATTGGGAACGCCGGAATAACCCGCCATTGGCACTCCAGGACCTGAAATGGAAATGGGTGAGCCCGTGCGATCAATGGTCAGTGTGATGGTGTTCGAACGAACGGGACCACGTCCCGCCAAATCTTTGATCAAATAATAAATCGCATAAGCACCGTCAGTGAGAGTCGCAATATTTAAAGTGGTCGCTCCCAACTGACAAGGAACCTGCACGGCCGCAGAACTTGTTTTTTGTAAAAAACATTGCAGGCTGGCCGGATTTAAACCCGAACCCATATCAGCCGCGGTGATAAGAACATTGGCCGAAGTGCCATTCGTTAATGGAAGCTGACCGGGAGCGAACGCAATCGTCGCCGTGGGATCCGCCAGATCAACGAAGAATCGAACTTCCTTGGTCACCTCGTAAGGCGGCTCCGAGCCGCGCGTGAAGATGGCTTTGATTGTTTCAACGTACTCTTTGCCTGGCTCAGAGTTTGTCAACCCTGTGAGAACTTTCGTCGGCGCCATGCAAGCCGTGTCTTTCTGCACAACCACCGTCCCCGCCGTCAATGTGCACTCGTACTTCAGAGTGTAAGTGCCACCCGATGGCCAAGCTCCAACGAACGGGATCGAAACTGTGCTGGCAGTTTGATAATAGCTGGGGGCCGTCACTGTCAAAGTCGGCTGCGAACGATCGATTTCAAAATTGATCGCGGCCGATACATCGGACTCGTTGCCAGCTTTGTCTTTCGCTTTGAGTACGACATTATAAATTTTAGCATCCGGAGTTTTTAAAACGAGTTCATAGATGTCCGCCGATGGTGTGGCCTTCACTTCACAATTGTTTGCCGCACCTTCGACAAAACCAGTTCCACCATTGAACGAGCAATAGATCTTTTCTACACCCGAACCGACATTCCCGTCATAGCTGTCCACCGCTTGAAATCGAACGCTGACCGTGTTCGCATTGAACTTTCCAGTGGGAGGACTTTGCAATGCCACCTTGGGTTTGTGAGAATCAACCTGAAAGCTGTGAGTCACTTCTTTTTTTCGGCCAGCTTTGTCAGTCAACCGCACTTGCAGAGTGAAAACATTGTCCAATGGATGCAAAGATTTTCGAGAAAAATCCAAACCCTTGAGTGAGTCAGCACAGGATTCATAACTCATTTCACCCGGTCCTTTGCATTCAACTGTGTCGAGATTGGCTTCCACCACTTTGGCGATCGCCGTGTACTCGGGCACCCTGACAATTCCCTGGGGAGTGAAGGTCATCGCGGGATCTGTCAAATCGAGAATCACATCGTCGTTCACGATGACTTCATCACCGACCTCTTTGCCACGAAACATCGCCCAAACTTTCACGACGCCTTCGCTGCCTTCCAACACATGGCTTTGCTTAATGACGCCATTGGAATCCACCGACAATCCAGGAGTGCCGTCGGTGTCATGAAAATCACCGGCTTCGTTCAGCCACACTTCCGCGGCGAGGGATGGCTCAAGTCGCAAAAGCACATCGCGACCAGCCACATACTGGGGTTCTTCTTTGTCCCAAGTTTCTGTTGTGAAAATTTTAATTTTGCCAAGCAATCCGTTGACCGGTGGGCAGCTGTCGCCTTCGCACTCACTATTTTCTTCAACGGCTGCAACTTCAGGATTGGATTTGAAACCCACTCGAGAGCAGGCCGCGTTGAAGACCACAAGTCCGATCAAACCACCAAGGCCTAAGCCTATTTTAACTTGAGACATCGCACTGAATCTGCGCTTGGTCATCATTGATCCCCCCGGATTAGAAAATAGAGCCGCGCAAAGATTTTCTGTCGAAATCTTTGACTTTTCCCCATTCCTAACAGCTTACCAGAACCTTTCGGGAGATAAAAAACCTTCTCTGGAACGTCTGACTTTGATCCAGAGAAGAGCTTCAAACAGAGACAAATGGCGATCGGTGTCTCGGACTAGACCTTCATCAAGAGAAGGTAAACTCTTGACCGACCCGCCAAGTGCCGAGGGTCTTTGGAACCATCAACAGACCAAAATCAGCTTTGGTTTTTTCGGGCGACGGCAAAGGGGGCGTCTGACTATTGCGAAAGCGAGACCGCAAATTGAGAATGCCCTTTAAACTCTGGCGGGCAAAGACCTCGCCGGTGTGAGGATGAAGACTGGTGATCACGCACCTCGTACAAAGATCAATGTTCGTCATTTCATTTCCAGCAATGTGAATGGTTCGCCAAAGCTCTTCACTCATGGCCGGCTCGACATCGATCACGACGTTTGGCCGAAAAGCCTCTGGTGAAATTTCGACGCCAATTTCGGCGGCCAATGCACGAACACTTGCCGCATTGATCACGTGAATCGGCAAATTTCGATCCGTGAAGCGAGTTTGCGAAACATCGCTCGAACCAGGAGATTTCAATTCCACCCCCGATTTGCGATCGGTGGTTTCGTCGTAGCGAACAATGCGAACGGGCTGACCCAAAAATTCCGACAGTGCCGAAAAATCCACCTCGTTCGCAAGGGCGACGTTCAATTCGTTTTTCCAAAGTAGAGCGGTGAACCGAGACGACGAGGCCTGCAAGGGGATGGCCATCTCTCCCCCCGGCCAACGAATCTCGAGCTGCGAATCAGTGATCTGGGGCTGGACCTGGGCCATCCGTGGAATTTCACGTTGGCTTAAGAATCGGCCCACGGCATCGATCAGCATCCACTCCCGATCCCCCCGCGGACCACTGGCTGTGATTTCAAACTGCGAAACCGAAATTCCGCGGCAAGATTTGATGGGATAGATGTAAAGCGATTGGACCTTAGTGGCCAACACGTCTATTGACCCATAACGTACGAAAAGATGAGTGGCGCCACAATGCTGGCATCAGACTCAACGATGTACTTCGGAGTTTTAGCCCCGAGCTTGCCCCAAGTGATTTTTTCATTCGGAACGGCACCCGAGTAAGAGCCAAAGGAAGTGGTCGAATCACTAATTTGGCAGAAGTAACCCCACAGCGGAACTTCGGTGTGACCAAGATCTTGGCTCAGCATCGGGACAACGCAGATAGGAAAGTCCCCGGCGATACCGCCACCAATTTGAAAAAAACCAATCGATGTCTTTGGAGCTGTGGCCATGTACCACTCCGAAAAACTTTGCATGTATTCAATGCCCGAGCGAACTGTGTGCACATTCTTGACATCGCCTTTGATGACGTGACCAGTGAAGATATTCCCCAGCGTGGCGTCTTCCCAACCAGGCACCACCATCGGCAGATTCTTTTCAGCCGCTGCCAGCAACCAAGAATTTTTGGGATCGATTTGGTAGGAAGACTTCAGCGCCCCCGACAACAGGATTTTGTACATGAACTCATGTGGGAAATAGCGCTTCCCATCGCGATCGGCTTTCTGCCACTCCTCCAAAACCACGCGCTCGATGCGGCGGATGGCTTCTTCCTCGGGGATGCAAGTGTCTGTCACGCGGTTCAAGTGACGATCCAATAACTTTTGTTCATCTTCGGGAGTCAGATCGCGATAATTAGGAATGCGAACGTAGTGATCATGCGCCACGAGATTGAAAACATCCTCTTCGAGATTCGCACCGGTGCACGAAATGGCGTGCACTTTATTTTGGCGAATCATCTCGGCGAGACTCAGACCCAATTCAGCCGTGCTCATAGCGCCGGCCAAGGTAACGAGCATTTTTCCGCCGGAATCGATGTGTGTGCAGTAGCCTTTGGCCGCGTCTCTCAGTGCCGCAGCATTGAAGTGACGATAATGATGATCAATGAATTGAGTGATGGGTCCCATTTTACCTCGCTGGTTGCTTGCGAGGTAACGCGAGATTTTTCAATCTGACAAGATTTTTTTTCCCTTTTTAGCCAGCAGGGCCTTCGCCAAAAATCCTTGAGTTTCTTCAACCACCTGAAAGCCCGCCTCCTCCATCAACTCTCGCACCGGATGCAAAGTGTAGTCTTTGTAGAACGGCTCGTGAAAATCTTTGGGAAAATTCTCGAGCGCCCAATTCAAACGCGGCTGATCGTCTTTCTGCAAAGAATCCACGATGCCTATGTAGCCATCAGGTTTCAAAACTCGAAACGCTTCTTTCAATTGAGCGCGCCGAATCGCCAAGGGAATTTCGTGAAAAACAAAGCACGAGTAAACCGCATCGAAGGTCTCGTCCCGAAAGGGCAGATCCTCTCCAGCTCCCACCACCGTTTCGAGACGGGGCACTTGCACCTTGGCCCGCTCGAGGTACGAGGCTGACAAATCCATCGCCACAATCGAGGCCCGAGGATACGCCTTTCGCACGCTGCGGGTGAGGTTCCCACTCCCGGCCCCGACTTCTAAAAACTTCAGTCGCTGGCCCGGGCCGGCTTTGAGCTCTGCCCTCTTTTTCATCAGCGGAATGATCAGGCGCCTCATCGCATCGGCCGCTCCAGCGAATAAAATGTCGACCTGGGCGTCGTACAGCGCAGCCGATTCTTCCGACAGATATCCATCCGTTTGAAAATGAAAATTGCGCTGATAGTACTCGGGGTATTCGGCCAGATCTTCTCGCAGCGAGGGATGAAAATCCTTGGTCGACTTCGTCTTTCGGCGTTTTTGAATTCGGCGACCATCCATCACCACTTTGGCGAAGTTCAACCACTGCGTCCACGGCGCCTCAAATTTCAAAACACTCATCGGATAGTCACCCTTAGAGACATGATAAGCATCCCGCTTCAGCAGATGAAGCAACTCTCGGTACAAAATTTCAAGCTCTTTGCGATCGCGTTTCGGCAGCGGCTTAGCGCCCGAAAATAAAACTCTCTCGAGAATCGGCAAACTCCACTGCTGGAGAGCGTATCCCATCGAGCGCGAAATATTGAAAACAAAAACCCCATTTTCCAGTGCTTTTTGAGTGGTCATGCTTTGATTAGGCCA
>CALCCV010000424.1 GCA_937900305.1 uncultured Pseudobdellovibrionaceae bacterium
TTAAGGATTTCACTGCATTTCCAGCCATTCAAGGCGAAAATAGCGAGAGTAGGACGGCTTGACAACAGTTTTGATGGGACCTAACAACGAAGATGCCTAGAACAATGATCCACTTTGATTTGATTGAGCAGCCATGAAATTTCGGCATCCACTTTTTAAATCTCAACTTAGAAAGCATCGCTCAGTTTTTGTAAAAACGAGTGTCGTGCTATTGCTAGAGGCGGCACTCATTCCGATTCTGCCCCTGCCGCTTCGGTGGTTGGTGGATGCTGTTCTTCCGCAAGTGAACAGTTTGTCGACCGTGCCCAATCAAACATGGACCGTCGAATGGTTGCGATCGTTAGAGCCCTTTCACGCGTTGGGCATCGTCGGAGTCATCTCGCTTTTGCTGGGAATAACCCATGTCGTGCTCTATTTTTTTGAAGAGCGGTGGACGTCCCTGGCCGTCAAGATGATGGTTTCGAGCACGCGCCAAGAGTTGTTTTCGGCTACATTTTCGCGCCGGCTTGATTTTATCGAATCTCAGCGCAAGGTGGATTTGTTGAGTCGGATGAGTTCCGACGTCCAAAACTTTGAAGCCATATTGGCTTCGGGTTTGGTCGTATTCGTGCGCTCAATGCCTACGCTATTGGTGCTTTGTTTTACGATGTTATGGATTGAATGGCGGTTAGCGCTGATAGTTTTCGTACTATTGCCGATCATCTATCTCAGCTCACAGATTCTTTCGAAACGAATGAAAAAGTGGGAGCGAAAGTTTCGTGAAGACACGAATCAGCTGGATCAAGAAATTTTGCAAGGTCTGCAGGCTCTATCAATTTTGAAATCACTTCGCGCCGAGCCCGCGCTGCTTCGTCAGTTGGGGGCTGGACAAGAGCGGTTAAATCACTCGTTTATGAAGGTGAGATTGTTTTTTGGACTTTTCAACAGCAACCTTCTCCTGAGCCGGTATTTAATTCGAACTGTGATCATAGTGCTCGGGGGTTACTTTACCATTCAAGGCCGAATCAGCCTAGGTACGCTCTTTGTGTTTGCAAGCTACCTCGAGTTGATGAATCAGCCGATCGCAGAGATTTCAAATTTTATATCTCGTTACGCAAAAACATTGGCTAGTATAGATCGAGTTGAGGACTATCATCATCGCCTCCTCAAACATCCCGATCCAACCGGCAACGAAACGCTTTCGGCCAGCGAAACGAACATCGCGAAATTTCAACTCTCCCACCTCTCACATCAGTACGAAGACGGGACGCAAAAAATATTTCACGATTGGAGCACAGACCTTCCAACCTCTGGCTTGGTTGCGCTCGTTGGTGAAAGTGGAGTTGGCAAAAGTACATTCATAAAATTTTTGAATCGCCTTCAAGATCCGAGCTCGGGTCAACTGACTTTTGGCAAAAAACCGCTCTCCGACTTCAAAACAGAGTGGCTCCGCCAGTCCGTTCTGATCATTTCACAAGATCCCTTTTTTTTATCTCAGAGTGTACGAGAGAATCTCCTCCTAGGTCATGAGCCCACCAGCGTCACTGATGACAGGTTGATGAGCGCACTTAAAAAAGCACAGTTGCAAGATGTTGTCAGCGGGCTGCCCCGTGGTTTAGACACAAAAATGGGCGAAGCGGGAGTCACTTTTTCTGGCGGCCAGAACAAACGTTTTCATTTAGCTCGTGCCTTTTTAGCAAACGAGGCCAAAGTTTTTGTTTTTGACGAACCCTCATCGGGACTCGATCCCAAAACTTCCGCAGCTCTCCTGATGGAACTCAAAGAGCTTTCTAGAAATGGAAAGCTCGTGCTCTTTTCGACTCACAGACCCGAAGATCTATTGGTTTGCGATCAGGTTTTATTTTTTCAAAAAAATCATCAACCGGTGATGGCTTCCCACCAAAATCTTCTGGCCGTCTCACCCTCCTACGTTGAGTTTTTAGCGAATCAAGAGGGGCAGCCTCTGTGACATCTTCAATCGGACCTCGCTCCATTCACAGCGGCACCACGCGCAACCTTTGGCTGCGAGCTCTTTATGAAAACGGCCTTGTGCGAGCAGATCGAGAAGTGCAAAAACTCACCGACAAACTTCACTTCTATCGCCAATTGAAAAATCATCTGGGTGAGGAGTGTGATCTCTTTCATCCGAAAACTTTAGGCTGGCGAGAAGCCACTTTAGATTTGGATCCCGACAATCCAGAATTTTTAGAGCAAACTCGAGTCCGCTTGCAAAAGCAGTTTCCGTCGGGATTCATCGTCAAACCCACAACGGTGATCAACACTGGTGGTGACGGTGATGGCTACTGGTTTGAACCCGATCGCTTCTGGTCAGATTTGCAAGATCGCCATCCTGTTTTGGTCAATGCGCTGAAAAGATCGGAAAGCTTTGTCGCTCCATTGGTCGGCGAATGCATTTCCAACGAAGAACTTTGCCTTCAGGCGAGCGTCGCAGGACTAGCGGGTCAACGATCCTTGGCCGCTAAAAATTATGATGAGATCCGTATTCACACCTACGAAGGGGATATTCTGCCCTTCATCACCTACTCCCGTTGGAAAGTGCGGCCGGTGAAGGGCCTTGAAAAATTTAGACAATGTAACGAATTCGTCAAAAAATTTCTCGGCAAACTTCCGGTGGAGTTTCTAGCAGGCCAAGCCTGGGGTCTAGACGTGATGATTGTCGACGGAGTCCTTCGGGTCATCGACATCAACACGAATCGAGGCCAACCCGGACAATGGTCGGGCTTTCTAACTCGACCCTGGGTGATTGGGGCCTACACTCGGCACATCGAAACTAAAAAAGCTGTGCGATTTTCAGGCGTCGAAGGTTGGCTTTTGCGAGCCGGTTTGGGAAACTCCATCAAGTATCTTAAGAAAATCCACGTTGAAGGAATTCGATGAAACAGGGACAGATTTTTTTTCGCATGGATGATCTCGGTTGGCATCACGATCGCTTTCTGCAAGCGGCAGAAATTTTCGCACAGTCTCGTCAAAAATTGAATGTGGCCGCCATCCCACTTTTTTGTCTAGAGTCCTTCGGCACCAATCCGATTGCGAAGTTTTCAAGACATCTTCAAGTTCACACTCACGGATTGGCCCACCTCGATCACCAAAATGCAGGGAAAAAAGCCGAATTTGGTTCGCAAAGAAAAAAAGAAGGCGTCTCTCGCGACCTGAACAAAGGAAAGACTGTATTGAATCAGCTCTTCGGTAATTTATTTTTTCCCGCCTTTACCCCTCCGTGGAACCGCATGGAAAAAGAATTCTTTCCTCTGTTGGTTGAAAGTGGCTACCAAGTGCTCTCTCGCGATGGTGAAAAAACCAGCGACACCAAAGGTCTCACGGACCTCAATGTCCACATTGATGTCCACACCCGCAAAGGCGGTGTCCGACACACTCTGCCCGAATTGCTTTCGGAAATCTCAAATCTTCAAAAAACTCAACGCACCGTAGGGATCATGTTGCACCACAAATATATGAGATCGGAAGAGCGTCGTGTAGGGAAAGAGTG
>CALCCV010000425.1 GCA_937900305.1 uncultured Pseudobdellovibrionaceae bacterium
TACAGCATCATCATATATGGTTCCAGAAATAATAGCCATAGATGAATCTAAACTTAAAGAATATTTAGAAGATGAAAAGCTATCATTCTATAAAAAATATATAGAGGAGATATTAAGAGAAAAACCACATACATTATCAGAAAAGGAAGAGGAAATATTAGCCGCAGTTTCAGATTTAACATCAGTTCCAGAAAATGCTTATGATATGTTATCTTATGCTGATATGGATTTTCCAAAAATAGAAAATGAGAAAAAAAATCTTCTCCAGTGGCGAGAGGATAATAAAGCCAATTTGCAAAAAGAATTGCAACTCATGCTGGACGAAGCTGAGCTGAAAGCTAAAAACTTAGCAGCTGAAGCCGAACTGGTGGCGCAACAGAAGGTCACTGAAGCGGAAATCCGAGCCCAAACTTTGGCCTCGGTCGCAAGCGAGGACATTCGCCGTTCGAAAGAGCGCTACGAAGCCAAAGCTCAAAACGAACGGGCTCGGCAGATGGAAGATCTGAAAACTCTCAAAGAGGACGCTCGAAAAGCGGCTGAACTGGAAAGAGAAAAAATTCTGGCTGAAGCAACGACCCAGTTTGCAATTGCCAAGCAGGACGCCGAGGACCGTGCCAGGATCTTTTCGAGAGATGCTGAGGAATTGCACCAAAGAGCTGAGCAGGAGAAGCGCGAAACTGAAGAGTTTTGCACGCGCGAGCGCGAGTCAGCCGTCGAAACGGCTCGAAAACTGAAAGGGGAAGCCGAAGAACAACTGAACTTGGCCCATAAAAAATTGGCATTAGCTGAAGAGCAGGGGCGCGAAATTGCGCGAAAGGCTCAAGAGCATTTGAGCGACGTCAATTCACAGATTGAACAACGACAGAAGGCATCTGACCGCGAAATTCAAGAAAAGGCGGTCGCATTTTTGAAAGCCGAAGAAGCGCGGGCCTTGAAGCTGGCGGAGGAAGCCAAATTAAATGCCGAAGCGATGATTTTTGAAGCCAAAAAGTCGGCGAGGCAGATCGAGTCTGAGGCATTGAGTTTAGCCTATGATCAGCGTCGCAAGGCAGAAAAAGAGTCTCTCGAGGTTCAGCAGCAGGCCCGCAAGCAGGCACAGGGGCACCTTCAACAGGCGAAAGTGCTGGCCCAGGAAAAAGTTCGTGAAGCCGACGATGAAGCAAAGTTGATACGTGAGCAGGGGCAGCGCGATAGTCAAGAAATCATCGAAATCGCGAAGCGATCTGCCGCTCGCGAAAAAGAAAGTATGCTATTACAGATTCGCCAGGAAGTAGAAACCATTCGGATTTCAGCCGAGGCAGAGGCCGAAGCAAAAAAGAAAATTGCGCTTTCAAAGATCGAAAAGGATCGCAACGAAACTGAAAAACTTCGCCTTGAAGCCGAGACACATTTGCAAACGGTTCAACGGGAATCTGAAATTCTTGTGAGCGACTCTCGTCAGATTGCTGATCGCATCTCAAAAAAGGCCGAAGCCATGGCAGAGGATTGGCTTGGTTCTGCGAAACGCGAAAGTGACGGTTTGATTGCCCAGGGTAAAGAGTTGAAACGAACGATGATTTTAGAGGCGGAATCTCAAGCGAAAGATCGAGTGCGTGACGCGGCCAAAAAAGCCGAAGGGCTGCATGCCAGTGCCATGGCCAAAGTGGCTGATGAAACCAAAGCGCGAGTCGATCGGGCCGAAGCTGAAGTTGCAGATTTGAAGTCTGTGAAAGAAAAGCTTGCGGGCGAATGCCTGCGGATTCAAGAGCAAACTGACGAGCTCGAAACCAAATTGGCTTCGTTGCGTCTTGCCGTGTCGGAATGTGAAAGCCATCTTTCAGTTTTGAAAGCTGAAATTGAAGCCCTCAACCAAGAAGCTACAAAAAACAAATTGGTCCATGAAGAGCGAATTGAGGAGATGGCCAAGGCGAGCGCTGGAGTTTTGAGATTGAGAAAAGAATTGGACGATCTGCGGGAGGAGCGCGAAACAGCTTTCAATGACCGGGCTCGGCTGTTGCAGGATGTGGCCACTTTGCAAAGAGATCGCAATCATCTGAAAGAAAATACTGAAAAAGATATTTCGACGCTCAAAGAGAATTTGAGGTCAGAACTTGAAAATTTGCGGACCCAGGAAGAAAAGTCCATCAAAGACAAGAAGATTGAGGAACTCAAGATCATCAATGCGATGAGGGCCGAGGCGGACCAGCACTTGAATCTTCACCGCGAAGCGCTCGCTCGGCAAGTGAGTGTGGGAATTCAGGGACACATTTTAAATTTGATCAATCGGCATCCAAATCATGAAGAGCTGGGGCAAAAGATTTTGCAGGCATTTGAAAAGCCAATATTGAATGTGATCGAAGAAGAGCTTTTCAAAGTGACGCTCCAGGCAGATCAGAATATGTCGCAAGACGTAGGCTTCAATACTCCGAAACTGCAGGGCCGGATGAAAATGGTTGGCGGAGCTGTCGCGGTCGGGCTTTCCCTTTGCATGATGGCCCCTCAGTCGCGGCGAGCGGTCTTTTCTTTTTTTAGAGGTGGGACGGACGAAGCCGTTCAAAGTTTTTCACAAAATTTGGAAGCCGAGAGAGCGCGAAGATTTAGACCTGCAAAAGACACTCAATGGCGAGATTCCTATGCCGATGCCACCCTTTATACGGAGGGTTTTGTGAATTTAAAGCTTTCTGCGGATCTTCAAGAGATTTGGATTCGAAAATTGCAGGACTATATGTTAACCAAGCTGCGAGTTCCGGAAGAAAGATCTATCAAACTTTTCTCGCTCGAAGCGGCACTCGTTTCAAAACTAAAAGAACATGCCGATCAAATTCATCCGGAAGCGGTTGCGGCCTCCATTGCGAAGATGAAAGAACTTGAGGCCACCACTGTTAAAGAAATGGTGGGATTAATTGGCGGTGAAAAAAATTTCGCAGCTTTTCAAAAACTGTCGAGAGATTTTTATTACAATGACTTTCAATCTCGCTCTCCAGCAAATTCACAAGTGAATCCTGTCGGCAAAAGTCCGGTAGAGTCTCCAACCAAGTAAGGGTTTCGGTCCTATTTATCTTTGTCTATTCTTTTGACGATTGTCTGCGAAGTTCTAATCTCGGGTGCGTTCAATTTGGTGATCACCAACCCAATTGTGAGTTCGGGGGAAGTCATTTTTTATTTTCTCGACTCAGAATGAGACCGCACCTTTTTCTCTCGCATAGCGATGCTAGACTAAAGCCAGGGGGACTTTGTTATGGGTCGAACACTTGTTTTTCTAGCGGTCTTTAGCTTGGCGGCTTGCTCAAAGGTCAATGTTGAAGACAGAGACTCTGGCACATCAAATCGTCTCGGCGCCATCAATACCAACCAAAGCGACTTTGAAAATACCTTTGAGACCGTTGCTGATAAATGCAAGGGTGCGCAGCTCGAAGAGCAGCCGGTGACATTGGATTTTCCCGAACAGCTTGTGAAAGATCCATTTTCTCTGCCTGGCAATGGACCAGCCCGAAATGAATATTTTATGTCGCGCTTGGAGCAGATTCAAGAAGTGGTGATTCCTCAGCTGGGCACCGTCTGTGGATTGGAATTGTCGGTCACAACAGCGAGCAATAAGTTTCAGTATGATGACCACTTTCTGTTTTTGCTAGATAACACACCGATTGCTTATTCATACGAATTTGGATCTTTATTGGCAAAAGGGCCATTTGGCTTGGAGTTTGACTGGGAAAAGATCCATGGTCAGTTTTGGGATCCCAAAAAAGAAGGTGTTTTTTGCTTAGGTCAAAATGAAGGGATGAGTCAATGCTCGTGGCCGCACACCGATGTTGAGGGCAAGGTGAATCTCACGTTTTCAAATGAATTGATTCAAAAAGTTTTTGCGCTCCGAGGCGCTTCTAATAAAAATCCAATTCGGTTTCGTTTTGTTGCCGTTGGTGACAACGATCAATATGACAGTTGGCATACAGCACTGCAAATGAAAGCAAAGCTCTTACTAGCTCGTTGATAAAAATCGGACCGTCAGCTTGACAGTCCTTTGCCTCACTCCATCCTTAATGTGCGAGAGTGATCCATTCATTCTCCTACATTTTAATGGAGGTTTCAGATGAAGCAGTTTGTATTTCGCGATCCGTTTTTCCGCACAGATCGTCAAGTTTGGGATTTGTTTGAGAAAATGCTGGGCGAGTTTGAAGATCGATCGGCCCCGTCCCGAGCGACTCCGGTTTCTAAAAATTTTACCGGTGGAGATCGACAGTTTGTTCCTCAAATGGACATTGAAGAAAAAGAAGGTTTGTATTTGATTTCAGTAGATCTACCCGGTGTGAAAGATGAGGATGTCGAAGTGCGTCTCGTGGATGGTCTGCTAAAAATTTCTGGCCGGCGCGAAAAAGAAGTGCACGGTGAGGGTAAGTATCTTGAACGACACTACGGTGAATTTTCTCGGTCTCTGACTTTGCCGACAGAAATCAAGGCCGACGGTATTGAGGCTCAATTTGAAAGTGGCGTCTTGAAGATCCTCTTGCCCAAACAAAAAGCTGAAGACTCTCGTGTGATCAAAGTTGCAAAAAAAGGAGAGGTTTTAGGGCTTTTGGATCGTTGGCTTGGCAAGGGTCATTCTATTGAAGAGACCAATTCACGCGGCGAAAAAAAGATTGAAAAGGGATCTGCCGATAAAGACAAAGGGGGATCGAGTCATTGAATCAATTAGTAAATTGATTTCAATCGAACGAAAGGCGCAGCCACTGCGCCTTTCGTGTATCTAGTCTCTTCGCTTGATGTGTGCTGCTGGTGGAGAGTTCGGAAAATCTTTAGAAAACGATGAGCGAATTTTTCGATGGACAGGCCGTCAATTCTGCTTTTGAATGCGCTATGGCAGGTGTTCTGTTTCGAAATTTGCGTCATCTCACACCCCCATTTGGGCCGGGAGACATTGATCTTTTTGGTGAAAGAGGGCGTTCGCCAATTGAGGCGATTTGGGTTGAGAAGGGGCAAATTCGCTGGATCGGTCCCGATCGAAAAATTCCAAAAGAATGCCGCGTTCTGCGAGAGATCAGTTTGGAAGGACGTACCGTTCTTCCAGGGTTCGTGGAGTGCCACACACACACCGTTTTTGCAGGTTCGCGATCGCAAGAATTTTCGTGGCGTTTAGCTGGTCAACCCTACACCGAAATTTATAAAAAAGGTGGTGGGATTTTGTCGACGGTGAGAGCCGTTCGTGCGGCTTCGCTGGGCCAACTGGCGGCGTCGGCACAAAAATCCGTTGACGGATTTGTTCGGCAAGGAGTCACCACGCTCGAAATAAAATCAGGTTATGGTTTGGATGAAAAATCTGAACTTAAGCTATTGAAGGCCATCCAATCTTTGGCAGGACCTGAAATTGTGTCTACCTATTTGGGACTTCACGGACTGGCTCCAGAGTTTTCGACGACCGATGAGTACGTCGATCATGTCATCGCTTCGACTTTGCCAAAATTAAAAAAAACTGGCTTAGCTAAGCGCTGCGATATTTATATTGAAAAAGGTTTTTTTTCCCTTGAACAGGGTGAGCGCTTTTTGCGTGCCTGCCATGCTTTAGATTTAGCAGTGGTGATTCATGCCGACCAGATTCATCGAACCGGCGCGACCAGCTTAGGGGCTCGTCTGTCTGCGATGTCTTGCGATCATGTGATTCATGTCAATGACGAGGACATTCGTTGTCTCGCTGCCAGTTCCACCGTTGCGGTTCTTTTGCCGATGGCCGATTTGTACATGAAGTGTGCCTATCCGCCAGCCCGCAAGATGCTGGATGCGGGTGTGCGGGTGGCGCTCGCCACGGATTTCAATCCGGGAACATGTCCCAGTCAGGATCTCAGTTTAGTGGGGCTGCTGGCGCGCTTGGAGATGAAAATGACACTGGAGGAAGTGATCGAAGCCTATACGATGGGCGCTGCGCATGCGCTGGGTCTGGAGGCGCGCAAGGGCCAGCTTAAAGTGGGATTTGATGCCGACTTCGTTGTCTTAGAAGGAAATCCATCAGAGCTTTTCTACTCTGCCGGTCGCATGCCCGTCTACCGAGTCTATCGCGGTGGAGTTCAACTGGGGTAAGTCGACATTGGCTGTTGGTCCAGGTCTTTCGTTAAACACAACAAAAACCATTCTTTTCAAAAGTATTCCTTGAACTGAGGAATTTCTTCTAAATAGTCTATGTCTATGAACGCAAGAATCGATCATTCGACGAAATTCTGGCAGGGAAGAAAGCAGGAAAGAAATGGGTGAATTTTGAAACAACATCGTTTCTACCACTCTTCATTCAATAGCGCGATTTTCGATGGACCAATGCGAATCTATTTTTCCCAAGTTTTCGAAGGGCAAGCCCTGAAAATTTACTTCTTAGCTCTGAAGTATCTCAAAAGTGAAATTCAATATCTGAAATCAAAAGTTCGCTCGCAGCAAGGTGCCAATTCGATTTTGATTTTTGTTTATCCGGTGGTTAACGCTTTTGAAGATCTGGCAGGAATTCCGATGCCAGAAGAGCGCCAATGTCTTATTCGCGACGGCGACCAAATTTGTTTTCTTTGCATGGCTGATCTTGGTGAAGCTTCCTTGATCGATGCTTTGTCTCAATTACGTCGGGATTTGCTGGATATGGAAGTCAGCGCGGAGGGACCTCATGGACAGGCTCAGGGATTGCTCTGATTTTTCGCGTCTGGTTGCTGTTTCGCTTCGTGAATTCCAGGGGCCAAATGGTCCCCGCAATAAAAATGGTCAAATCGTTGTTGAATATGTTCTCTTGCTGGGCGTGGTGGTTTCGTTAGCGTTTTTTGCGACGAAACAACTGGTCAGCCGAAGCGCAGATGAACCGGGCATGATCACTCAAAAGTGGTGCAAAATTTTGGAAGGCATTGGTCAAGATCAGCCTGAAGAAAAAAACAATCCCGGAGCCGGAGCTGCGGGATCGATTTGTCCTTGAGTCCTTAAATTGGTATAGGAATTTGAGTCCTAACGTTTTGGACAAGCGTTAGGCCAGTGATATTAGGTCAGTGATATTTTTTTCTCATTCTGCGTTTGCCCATTTCTTCGCCGACATAGCCGACTATGGCTGGCAGAGCGAATGTTTTGGCAGTTCCAAAAATTCGCCGGAAACCGATCATCCGCAGCAGGGCTCCTGCACCCAAACCCAAGCCAACAAAGGCTGTGGTAGCAAGTAGAGGATTCGCTTTCGCCCACTCGGTGGCGACAGTGGCCATGTCCTTTAAATCCTGTCCGCGAAATTTCGAGTCTGAAAAATTATATTCAGATTTTGCAGCTCGAGAAGGTTGCCGAGACGAAGAAGCTGAAGACGCTTTTGAACTTTCAGATCGTGCAGTTCGTGACATTTTTCACCTCCAATTAATCTTGCCAAGGCCGCGCAAGAAGTAGACCTGCAACGCAACCGACTCCAAAACCAATCAATACGGATTTTACAGGATTCTCTTTCACCCATTCGGTGGCTTCATCGCTGTAATCTGAAATTTGGCTGCGGAACTCTTCACCCGTATCCATCAATTGTTGACCAACCTGGCCAACCATTTTTTGAGTGTCCTGGTACATGCTGCTCGCTTTGTCTGCAATAGTTGAAGATGCATTTGAAACTTGATTTGTTGTGTTGGCTGCCATTTGGGCACCTCCGTTGTGAGTTTGTGGTTTGATTGGACTCTTTTTTTTCAAAGGCGCTAAAATAAGATTTTACAAAATCATCGCAAGGTATACCAGCAAGACTCCCGTTCGCAATGGACCGAATGAGAAGGCTAGCGCTGACATTTTTTCGAGATAATTTTCCATTTTCATTTCAAACACCTTTTTTCATCGAACTCTTTTTTAAATGTTTATGGTTTTTGCGCTAAGGCAGGTACTTCGAAGATCCTCGGCCACTAACCAATGAAGCTACAAAGCTAATGGCGGCCAATACGAGAAAAACTGCCAGAAGGACCTTGCCAATTTCCATCGACAAACCTGCAAAACCTGTGGCGCCAAAAATCAAAGCTACCAATGCCAAAATGAAAAATACAATCGCGGCTCGTAACATAAATCCTCCTTAGAATTTTTAAAATTTGCAGTTTGTCGATTTCGGTCATCGACTTGATCATCCAATCAGTGCAGATCAGTGATCTGATCAATGAATCGGAAATGCAATTGCGAGACCACCTGCTTTGGGGCAGATTTTCCCGGTTCAAAGGCGCGGGAGTGAGACTCAAGTTATCTCCTTGAGCATTGGTAGGTGCGGTCTCCCCGGAGGGGAGGGCTCTGGAAGATGCCCGGAGTTTGAGAGAGCTTGAGGTCGCCGACCTGTGGTCGAGTTTGATGTCTTTTGCCCCGCCGGTCTCAGTTCAGAAAACGTTGAGCCCGCGTTTTTTGACCTCTGCGATGAGGCTCTTTTGCATTCGTTCTTGAATTTCTTGGCAGAGGTCGTGAACCAACTCTCGATCATCTTTGGCGGCGGCGCTAAAGGGCAGGTCCACGGGGGCCAGAAATTTAATTTTCCACTTCACGGGCAAGGGCAAAATATTTAAAGGAATGGGAATTACCATTCCTTTTAAAAACTTTGTAAAACGCAATTGAGAGAGATTGATGTTGGCTTCTTCCGCGCCGACAATGAGAGTTGGAACGATGGCGCTTTTGGTTTCAAGGGCCATTCGGACAAACCCACGTTTAAACTCTTGAAGTTCGTAGCGCTGGCTTGAGGGTTTAAAATTTCCATTCTCTCCTTCGGGAAAGAGAACGATCAAATTGTTCTTTTTGAGATATCGAACTCCATTTTCGTAGGTGGCTTCAACAAAGCCAATTTTTTGAGCCGGAATTGCGATGGTTTTTGAAAAAAACCAAAGGTGGTGAGTCATGACCCGGGCGACCCTCTTAGCGTCTTTTTGGAGAATGTGAGCGAGTAAAATTGCGTCGAAAGCCGTAAAACCGGAGTGGTTGGGAGCGATGACCACAGGCCCATGCTTGGGAATGTTTTCGATGCCTTCGACTTCGACACGAAAATACTTGCGCATGAGTTCGGCCAGGAGACGGGGAAACACTCGATAAATTAAAGCGTCGCGATCCATCTCTTTGAGCTGAAAGATCTTTTCTTTGGGATTGCGAAAGAAATTTATCATTTTTTGACCGACCGTTTCTGTGTTACCTTTTCAGTTATGTCTAAATATATTTTAGCGATCGATCAAGGAACAACGTCATCTCGCGTTTTTTTATATGATAAAAGAGGTCGGGTGGTCGGGCTGGGGCAAGCTCCGTTTGCGCAACACTTCCCACAACCGGCTTGGGTTGAGCATGATCTGGAAGAGATATGGGCCAGTGTGGAGGTGAGCGCGAAAGAAGCTTTACGAAGCGCCGGAGTTCCGGTGCACGAAGTGGCAGGCATAGGCGTCACGAATCAGCGAGAGACCGTTGGGCTGTGGAATCGTCAAACTGGTAAACCGCTGGCGCCTGCGATTGTCTGGCAATGTCGAAGAACTGCGGATCTTTGCGAGAAGTTGAAAGCAAAAAAAAACTTAGAAAAAAAAGTCAATGCCCTGAGTGGCCTGTGGCTGGACCCTTACTTTTCAGGCACAAAGATCCAATGGCTTTTGCAAAACAAAGATTGGCGGGCCAAGGCGGAAAAAGGGCAAATCTGCGCCGGCACCATCGATACCTTTCTTTTGCATCGACTGACGGGGGGAGTTGCGTTTGCAACAGATGTCACCAATGCCTCTCGAACGCTTTTGATGAATCTCAAAACGCTCAATTGGGACGATCAGCTATTAAAAATTTTTAAGATTCCGCGAATTTGCCTTCCTCAGATTCAGCCGACTTCGTCAGAGTTCGGGCGAAGTTCTGGCACTGGAGTTTTCGGCCACGGGGTACCGATATTGTCGATGGTGGGTGATCAGCAGTCTGCACTTTTTGGGCAAACGGCTTGGCGAAAGGGAGAAGTCAAATGCACTTTTGGGACGGGCAGTTTTATTCTGCTGAACACCGGTGACAAGCCAATCTTGTCGAAGAATCGTTTAATCACTACGGTGGCGTGGCAGATAAAAGGGCGCAAGCCCAACTATGCTCTCGAGGGTGGAGCCTTTGTCTGTGGAGCAGCCGTCCAATGGTTGCGGGACGGATTGGGTCTGATCTCTGACTCAAAAAGTGTCGAGTCTCTCGCTGAACAAGTGGTCGATACCGGAGGCGTTTGGGTGGTGCCAGCGCTCTCGGGTTTGGGAGCTCCTCACTGGCGGGCTGATGCCCGCGGAGTGATTTTGGGATTGAGTCGAGCGACGACAAAAGCCCATTTGGCTCGCGCGCTGCTTGAGGGAATGGCGCTGCAAAATGCGGACATCCTTTCGGCAATGCAAAGTGATGGAAACGTAAAGTTGCAATCCTTGCGCGTCGACGGAGGAGCAACGGAAAACTCGTTATTAATGCAAATGCAGGCTGATTTTTTAAATACAAAAGTTCTTAGACCAAAAGATGTGGAAACCACCGTCCGCGGTGCCGCATGGTTGGCCGGTTTACAGGCGGAATTTTGGACAGAAAAAGACTTGCAAGCCATGAACAGTGGCGAGCAGACCGAGTTTTTGCCGAAACTCTCGACCAAAGATCGCAGACAAAAGTTGGGTCTGTGGCGAAAGGCCGTTTCTCACGCTGTCCTTTGAGCTGGCTGCCGAGCTCGTCGCTCGTCGGGTCACATCTTAAGGGAGCGGTCTCTTAAGCTCTCTATCTAGGCTCTAAGTCTATTTTTTGTCACAGGACGTGGTCTTTCCCATAGTCCGCTTTGAGAATGAAATGTGGGAAAGGAACCCTACATGCTCAAAGGTATTTTTCAACGTTATGATGAAAGCCTAAAATATCGGCTTACGGTCCAGCTATTGGGATTGGGTATTGTTTCGACTCTGATGCTAAGTGTGATCATGATTTACCTCGCCCGAAGCACCGTGACCACCAACATCGAAAATCATTTGCAAGCAATTCGCGACAGCAAAATTCGAGAACTTCAGAGTTTGATGAACTCGATGGAGAACGACATTATCAGTCTCGCTCAGAGTCGGCAGATGCAAGACTCTGTGGTTTTGTTCGAACAAAAACTTCAGACGATGAAGGTGGACACAAAAAAAGATATCAATATGGCGGCTGAGCCACTTCGGCAGTTGGATGAAAAGTTTCAAGAATTTTTTGATGAAAGCAAACAACTTTACAAAGTCAGAAACGTTCATCTAGTGACTCAATCGGGCTCGGTAGTGAGCCAAGCTGAAAAGAATGTCTTTTATGGCCGCAATCTTGCGGGTGATGAGATCATAGAGGGTGTGTTTGCAAAATGTTTCAGCGGCGCAATGAAAAAGAAAGCCACTGTATTTTCGGATTTGGCGTATTCAACTGTCCTCAAGCGACCGGTGGCTTATCTCTGTTCACCGATGTTTTCTAAGTTTGATCGCGATGGTTATTCAAAAAATTCACTGATGGGTGTCGTGATTGTCGAGGTCCTTTGGGATCGCTTCGAAGCGGTCACAACATTTCGGGCCGGACTTGGCGAAACGGGCGAAGTCTATATCGTCGGGCAAGACAAGATGTTGAAAGTTCCGATCCTCGAGGGCGGTGAAGATTGGGCTCTCTCAAAAATTTTCTCAGAAGGCAAACAGTTGCGGACTCCGGTGGTCGAAAAAGTTTTTTCAAATGAAGCGGAACTATCTCTCCAAAAAGGAATTTTTGAAACGACGAATTTTACTCACGACAAAGTCTTTTCGGCTTATGCGTTGACAGATTTCATGGGTGTTCCGTGGCTAGTGATTACAGAAATGCGAACGGATGAAGTTTTTGATTCAGTTTACAAAATGACGCTATTTTCGATCGTACTGATTGGTCTGATGTCCGCCGTTCTTTTTTGGATGGGGAAAATCATAGGTCGTCAGGTGGGCGACCCGATTGAAGCGGTTGCCGTTTTTGCGAATGAAATTTCGCAAGGGCATTTGCACCATGAAACAGAGATCAACTCAAGTGATGAGATCGGCCGACTCGTTCACAGCATGAAGAACATGGTTATTGTGATCCGCAACTTGGTGGTCGACATTTCGATGGTAACACAAAAAGCAGTCGATGGAAAACTTTCGGCCCGATTGGATTCGAATAAATACCAAGGAGATTATGCAGCCATTGCCGTCGGCGTTAACACTCTTTTGGATGAAGTTTTAAAACCTTCGCGAGAAGCCGTTCATGTTTTGCGCACAATTTCACTCGGAGATTTAAATGCCAAAATGAGTGGTTCTTATAGAGGCGAAAATGCGATCATGAAAAATGCATTGAATGCCACGGTCGAATCGCTGAAGAAGTTGGTTGTGCAAATTCGAGATGCCTGCCAACAGATGCAAGTGGGTGTGATGCAGGTCAACTCCTCGAGCGTTGAGCTGTCTACAGGGGTGACGGAGCAAGCATCTGCGGTTGAGGAGATTGCCTCGACTATGAATAGCATTGGGAACCAATCAAATCAAAATGCCGAAAGTGCGACGGATGCAAAAGAAGTGGCTGAGATGGTCAACAAGAGCGCCTTGGTGGGTAATGAACAAATGACCCAGATGGTGAACGCGATGAATAATATCAACGGTTCAAGTCTTGATATTTCGAAGATCATTAAGGTCATTGACGAAATTGCCTTCCAGACAAATCTCCTCGCACTGAATGCTGCGGTTGAGGCGGCCAGGGCCGGACGACACGGGAAAGGTTTTGCAGTTGTCGCTGAGGAAGTTAGAAATTTGGCCGCACGGAGTGCCAAGGCCGCTCGCGAAACTGCGGCACTCATTGAAGACTCTCGTCGAAAAGTCGAAAATGGTATGCAGTTGGCGAAAGCGACGGCGGATGGACTTATCAATATCGTGGATGGTATCACCAGGGTCAAAGATGTCATGACCGAAATTGCTGCGGCCTCAAAGGATCAGGCCGAGGGTGTGAATCAAGTCACTCGGGCGCTTCACCAAGTTACACAAGTGACTCAAAAAAACTCTGCGAACTCTGAGCACACCGCTTCTGCAGCCGAGGAATTGGCTCTGCAAACGGAGTATATGTTACAGATGGTGAATAAGTTTAAACTCGAAAGTTTTGACGATGCTCCGCTGAATTCTTCTGACTCCGAAGATCGACACTTGCGAGTGGTGGTGAGGGATGATGACTTCGAAGAAGCTCCTTCAAACATGCTCATGAGTTTTGATAACCCGAGTCCGAGAATGGCGTCAGGTGGAGATTCGGGAGGTCCAGACAAAAATGGCTCCTCGTCGACAGAGATTGCAGGCATTGCAAGCTTGGTCACGAAAGTTAAAGTGGACGATTCGGACTTTGGAGATTTCTAAGGACGATGGCCAAAGAAAATTATCTTGCCGAATTTTTATCGGGGGCTCGCGAACAACTTTTCGAAGTTGAAGCCCAGATATTTTCAGAAGATCAACTTTCAAAAGCGAGTTTAAGTTCATTGCTGAGATTTTTGCACACCGTAAAAGGGGCTTAGATCGGAAGAGCGTCGTGTAGGGAAAGAGTGTCTTCGCCTGTGTA
>CALCCV010000426.1 GCA_937900305.1 uncultured Pseudobdellovibrionaceae bacterium
CGATCTAAAGGCTTCCTCAGCGGCTAACGAATCCACAAACTCGCCCCCAACCTTCAGACTGACAGAATCGGTGCTCATCTTGATCAGCGTCCAGAACAGACCGCCTTGGCCCACCACTTTTGTCGCACGAACCGCCGCGTGATTGGCAAGCTCTTCAACTTGGTGAATGAATTTGACAGTTTTTTCGGGGTGAAGCATTCCCTCGAACCCCTTATTCACGTCCAAAACTTCGGCTGAGTGGGACAGCACTTTCACCAAACTGGGAGAGCGCAGCCAAAACACCACTTCACTTTCGCCCAAAGTTTCTCGTGGAGCGGTGACACCAGACTCTTTCAAACCGACGAGGCCTGTGGCCGGGGTCGACGTGATGTTTTGTCCAAAAGTTTCGTTGTAAAAGCTGACGTTCCCACTGATCACTGGCGCATCGAGCAGGCGTGCGGCTTCGGCAATGTTTTCAACCGACGTGACAAACTCGGCCATGATTTCTGGTTTTTCGGGATTGCCAAAGTTCAAGCAATCCGTCACGGCTAAGGTCTTTACACCTTTGGCTGCAAGTTGAAGCGCCGGATAAAAAACACTGTCCCACGAACCCAAGTTCGGATCCATTCGCATCAGCTGTGGACGACAACCTACCGCCACACCGAGCCCTCGCCCCGATGGCAATTTTAAAAGAGCCGTGCTTTCCGAGCAGTCTTTTGCCGTTCTTGCACCCACCCGCTGATCATATTGGCGATAGATCGCTTGTTTGCTCTGAAAACTTGGTGCATTGATCAACAGGGAAAAGACCCTCTCCACATTACTGAGAACCGATCGATACTCTGAAAAGTTGGTGAGTCGCCCCTGCTTTCGTGGAATGCCAACGGGCCGATCGTATCGTGGGGCCTGATCGACAATCAAGCTGGGCAAGATCTTCGTTAAAACTTCGCCCTGGTAAAGAATTTCAATGTAAGGATCCTTCGTCACTTCACCAAGGACACAAACGTCCAAACCCCAACGCTGGAAGATCCTTTCAATCTTGACAAAATCCTGGGGTTTCAAAACGAGCAACATGCGCTCCTGAGATTCGCTCAGCAAAATTTCTTCAGGCGTAATGCTGGCATCTCGAACAGGCACTTTGCTCAAATCCATCTTCAAGCCCACGCCACCCTTGGCAGACATTTCAAACGAGCTCGACGTCAAACCCGCCGCACCCATGTCTTGCATAGCAACGATGCAACCCGTGGCCAAGGCTTCAATACAAGCTTCGATCAAAAGTTTTTCAAAAAACGGATCACCAATTTGCACATTTGGTTTTTTGCTATCAGTGTCGTCCGAAAAACTTTCGCTGGCCATGCTCGCGCCGTGCACTCCATCGCGGCCCGTTTTTGCACCCACGTAAACGACCCAGTTACCTGGCCCCGAAGCTTTGCTCAGTGCAATCGGCATGTCTTTTTCGATCAAGCCGATGGCCATCGCATTCACCAGAATATTGGTGTTGTAGGAAGAGTGAAACTCAGTTTGACCGGTGACCGTTGGCACTCCCACACAGTTGCCGTATCCGCCAATTCCCTTCACCACTCCTGAAATCAGAGTTTTCATTCGATTGGCTTCGGTCTCGCCAAAGCAAAGAAAGTCGGCCAGCGCGATCGGCCGCGCCCCCATCGTGAAGATATCGCGCAAAATTCCGCCCACGCCGGTTGCGGCCCCTTGGTACGGTTCGATGAACGAAGGATGATTGTGACTTTCCATCTTGAACGCGATTCGCTCGTTCTGTCCCAAATCGACAATGCCCGCGTTTTCACCTTCGGCATCTAAAATGCGAGAATTTCGATAACTGAATTTTCGCAGGTGAATTTTGGAGCTCTTGTAGCTGCAGTGCTCGCTCCACAGTGCTGAAAATAACGCCCACTCAACACCGGCGGGCTCACGGCCCAGAAGTTCGGTGGCTCGCTCAAACTCAGAGCGAGACATTCGATAGTGTTTCAGCTTTTGATCCAATTCCATCATCACAAAAATCTCCCGCCGTCGTGGCTGCCCATCCAATCGTGCAAAGCACGCTCCGGATGCGGCATGAGTGCCATCACATTGCGGCCGGCATTCATGATGCCCGCAATATCTCGCAATGAACCATTGGGATTGTCGACATAGGTCAACCAAACTTGATCGTTTTCCCACAGGGTTTTCAAAATTTCGTCATCACAAACAAAACGACCTTCGCCGTGCGCCACCGGCAACCGCAACTCTTCATCAAGCTTGGCATCCGCCAAAAAACCTTTTGCGACACTTTTCACTCTCAAACGAACCCAATCATCCACGAATCGCAAAGACTCATTGCGGACCAAAGCTCCGGCCAACAATTGCGACTCACACAAAACTTGAAAGCCATTGCAAATTCCCAAGACCGGTTTACCCGCACCGGCAAATTCCCGCACCGAAGCCATGACCGGGCTCTTCGCCGCCAGAGCCCCGCACCGCAGATAATCACCGTAAGAAAACCCTCCCGGCACAATCACGGCGTCGAGATCGTCTTTCGCAAATCGATCTTGATGCCAGCACCAAAAAGGACTGTGTCCACGCTCTTTCACCATCTGCCATACATCGCGGTCGCAGTTGGTTCCGGGAAACCGCACGACACCAACCTTCATCCCTCCCGCCTTTCAATCACGAAAGTTTCAATCAGCGGATTGTAGAGAACAAATTCAGTCATGGCCTTGATCTTTTCTTCAGCGCGGCCGGCCTCTTTTTCATTCAATTCAATTTCAACGTATTTACCCACGCGCAGCGAGTCCAACTCGTAACTGTGGTCTCGCAAAACCTTCTCAACTGTGCGGCCCTGAGTATCGAGCAATACGCTCCGAGGCATAATGCGAACTCCAAATTTCATGACTCACTCCTTGTTCAAAAAATATATCATCTTGTGGTCAAATCTCGATGCCTCGCTCACGCATAAAACTGACAAGTCGTTTGTGCACCTCTTTATAGGCGTGATCAATGCCGCCCAAGTCCCGGCGAAACCGATCTTTGTCAAATTTTTCAAGAGTCTTTTCATCCCACAATCGACAACCATCCGGCGTGATTTCATCGGCCAAAAGCAATCGGCCATCCACATCCCGACCAAACTCTAACTTAAAATCCACCAGCCGCAGGCCCATCGGTCGAAAAATCTCTCGCAGGTGAACATTGATTTCAAGGGCCGCCGTTTTCAACGCCATCAAATCCGTGCCCGGCGCAAGGTTGAGGGCCATGATTTGATCATCTGAAACGAAAGGATCATTGAGACCATCATCTTTGTAGTAAAATTCCACGATGGGGCGCGGGAGCTTTTCGCCTTCTTCCTTACCGAGCTTTTTGGCCAGTGAACCCGCAAGATAGTTGCGCACGACCACTTCCAACGGAATGATTTTAACTTCTTCAACGCGCATGAACCGATCTGGCTCCCAAGACACAAAATGCGAAGGTATGCCTGCCCTCTTCAAATACCGAAAAATGAGAGTGGCCATTTCGCCATTGAGGCGCCCCTTGCCTGAAAAAGATCCTTTCTTCTGCGCATTGAAAGCCGTCAAGTCATCTTTAAACTCCATCCAGACCTGGCGCTGGTCAGCTGGATCTTTATAAATCTTTTTACCCTTACCTTCGTAAACCAACGTACCCAAATTCATAGGGGAATCCTTTTGATCAACTGTTTAAATGCCTTCTGGTGTTGCGCACCCGAAAAGATCAAATCCAAGTCGCGCTTGCGGAAATATTTTTTTAAAGTCTCATCTTTTAAAATCAAATCTCTCAGGTGTTCACCCTTGCCCAGTGAGTGCGAAACTCGTTGCACGTGTTTGTACGCTTCTTCACGAGAGACCCCCTGCTTCACTATATGCAATAACAAATGAGAGCTAAATAAAGTTCCCTGCGACGACTCAATGTTCGCCAACATTCGATCTTTGTTCACGTACAACCCATCGAGCAAATCGACCATCCTGTGAACCGCGTAGTCCGTCGCTATAAATGCATCAGGGAAAACAACCCGTTCAACAGAAGAGTGCGAAATGTCGCGTTCGTGCCACAGGGCTATGTTTTCAATCGTTGCGCTAAAATAGCCGCGCAAAAGTCGCGCAATGCCTGTCAGGTTTTCTGCGCTGATTGGATTTTTTTTATGTGGCATCGCCGAACTGCCCTTTTGGCCCGGCGAAAAACCTTCGGTCACCTCACCAACTTCAGAGCGCTGAAGGTGGCGCATCTCAACAGAAAGTCGCTCCAATCCAGCAGTTAAAAAACAAAGTGATCCGATCATTTCAGCGTGTCGATCGCGCGGAACCACCTGGGTCGCCACGGACTCTGGCGTCAGCCCTAATTTTTTGGCGACTCGTTTTTCAACTTCCGGAGGCAAAGCCGAATAGGTTCCCACGGCCCCAGAAAGTTTGCAGATTTTCATTCCCTTCAGGGCCTTCTCAATGCGTTCACGATTGCGACGAAGTTCCATGAGATGGCCCGCCATTTTGATGCCAAAACTTGTGGGTTCCGCAAACATGCCATGCGTGCGTCCAGGACAGATCGTCATCTCATTTTTTCGAATTAGGGCTTTGAGACTTCGATCTAGCCGCTCGACGCCCGCCAAAATCAAAGTGGCCGCTTCGGCGACTTGCAAGCTGAAGGCCGTGTCTAACACATCCGAAGAGGTCAGACCGAAGTGAACAAATTTTCCAGCGGGACCAACATTTTCGGCGACAGAAGAAACGAAGGCAATCACGTCGTGTTTCGTAGTTCTTTCAATTTCGTGAATGCGTTTCACTGAAAAAGCGCCCTTGGCGCGAATGGTTTTTGCAGCCGCCTTAGGGATGATTCCCAATTCGGCCTGGACCAATGCCACTTGGGTTTCCACTTCGAGCATCTTGCCAAACCGATGTTCGACATCCCAGAGCACGCCCATTTCAGGGCGCGTGTAACGTTCGATCACTGCCTTTATCCTTTCGCCTTTGAATCATTTGAGTCAACGTCGCCAGCTCATCGCCTTCACTGCGGGCCCGATCGCTCCAGTCGTAGTGAGCCCAATGATCTGGCCCTGACCGCAAAACTGTTTTGTGCACCTTTTGAGCGAGCTGAGTGTTTTCTCTGAACACAGGAAATCGCGCAGGACCGAGCTGCTGATAAGTGAATTGAAACTCACGCGGCATCTCTCGCAAAGCCATGCGATCGGCGCCAATGCGCTCTCCAAACCGCACCGAAATTCGATCGCTCACTTCGCGCAAATAGTCGGAGTTGAAGCGTTGAACAAAGGGAATTTTCACCCACACATCCCACACGTCCGGCAAGAGGGCCTTTTGCACAATTAAAAAATTGTCACCCATCCAAAACTGATTGACGTCATTCAGAATCACAAAATGCTGGGGAAATTTGCGGCCCAATTCGCTGGTCAAAAGCTGAAACTCATATCGCAACCAGCAACACTCTGGTTCAACCGCACCTTGCGGATACAGGGCCCGACCAGCTGAATCTGAAAGAAAATAAGTTTCTTCACTGCTCAGAAGCCAAGCTCCCGCTCGGGCTTTGGTCAGCCCAACCCACTCTCCAGTGGTTTCGATTCCAAAAAAAGGATCTTGAGCGCCCCCCAGAGCGACATCTTTCAGCCGGCTGGTGAAGCTAACTTGCACACCCTCTTCGCGAAGACGAAGCAAACCGTTTTCATACGCCGACAAATTGAGCCAACGCCGTGAAAAAGTTTTTCGCAATCGCGGAGTTAAAAAGGGAGGCAAGAGAAAATTCTCGGTGGGCGAAGAGCTGGTTTGCGCAAGGGCTGTGGCTTTCGCATTGGCACTTGCGCTCTGTTGATTGGCCGTCTGCTGAGCCACGCGAATGGCTTCGTGAAAACTCACTTCGCGGGTCGCCCCCCAGCAAAGATCCAAATAGCGCAGCCAATAGTCTTCAAAAAATTCATGATTCACATCTGCGCGCGCCGCCTGATGCTGGCGTCGAGCCACGTGTTGATGGCGCAAATGATAACTGGCGAGAGGACCCTTGAATTCAAAAGGTCCCTCGCGGCGCCAGATGCAAAGTCCGACTTCTTGCTCGTGCAATTGGCCATCAGAGCTCAGCCGAATTCGCCAGTCCGGATACTCTTCCAATCCCAGAGTTCCGAACGGTCCCTCGAAATCTTCGCAAGACCAGGCCCCAAGCTGATGCGTGAGATCGAGAAAGGCAGTTTTCAATCCGAGTTTTCGGGCTGCCAGTGCCAACTTTTGGCCTCGCCCGAACGCGCCTACTATGAAAAGGTCGTAATCAAAGCTCGTCAACGACATCATCCTTTGGTGCCGGAAGTTTAACGATGGAAACGGAGTCGGTCAATGGCTGTCAATCGTGTTATTCCGTCACGCACGAGTCGCTGCTCTGTCGTCGCGAGCAGCGTTTGCGCGATTTGAAAGCGCAGGGCCGCCGCACTTTCAGAATTTGGGCCCGCGTTGGTCGCACTAGGTTCTTCATTCAGCGCGCGCGGAAGGTGAAGTGGTTTCTGCGCGACCGTTCGCCCCTCATCGAGGGCCACCGTCACGTGGTGAAGAGTGGCGCCCATTGCGCGCCGAGCGTGAAAGCTTTCGGCAAAGCCATTCGCCCCTTTGAATTCTGGCAAGAGCGACGGATGCAAATTAAAAATTCGACCTTCATAAGGCTCGATCATGTGGGCCGGAAAGATTCGCATAAAGCCAAGGAGAAAAATATGTGTCACGCGGTTTCGCCGCAGCTCCTGCAGGGCCAGATCCCAATTGGGTTCTTTGTGACCAATACCCACTACCCGCACTCCCGCACGACGAGCTTTGCCCACACCGGCCACCTTCAACTTGCTTGAAATCACCAAAGATACGGGAGCCAACTCACACTGATCCAAAAGGACCTGGAGATTGGAACCGCGACCAGAAATAAAAACAGCCCACCGCAAGGGAGATGGAGAATTTCCGCCAGGCGATGGCGATGTCAGGTCCGGAGAGGCTACCCGTCCCAAGCGCTGTAATCCACGAACGCTTCGCGATCAGCTTCATCGCCACTCAAAACTTCACCCAAATCGATCGCTTGGTAACCATGACCAACAATCAGCTCTCGAACGCGGGCCGCATTGATCGCTGAGGCGTAAACGCAAAGGCCGACTCCGCAGTTCAAAGTCTGCAGCATTTCAATGTCACTCATCTTGGTTCGCAACTTCACTTCTGCAAACGCGGTCGGCCATTCCCATCTGCGAAGTTTCACTTGCACACCGGTTGGCAGAACTCGCGGCAAATTTTCCATGCCGCCACCGGTGATGTGGGCCATTGCGTGCACCAAAGACTCTTGGCCCAAGGCTTTAGCCAATTTGACGTACAGAGCCGTCGGCTTCATCAAAGTGTCCAGCCAAGGGGCTAAGTCGGTGGCAAATGCGTTTCGCAACAGCGAATAGCCATTGGAGTGAAATCCACTCGACGCTACGCCAATTGCAAGGTCACCGGCGCGCACCCGATCAGGACCCCATCGCTTCTCTTCATCGACAATGCCGATTGCAAAACCAGCACAGTCAAAGTGGCCAACTTGGTACACGCCCGGCATCTCGGCAGTTTCGCCGCCAATCAAGGCACAGTCCGCTTCTAAACAGGCCTCTTTCACCGAGGACAAAAAGGCTTGAGCCTGCACTTCGTCCAATTTTCCAACGGCGTAGTAATCCAGAAAAAACAAAGGCACGCCGCCCGTGCAAATCAAATCGTTCACACACATGGCGACGAGGTCCTGACCCACACCACCCATGCGGCCATACTCGCTAGCCAACAAAACTTTGGTGCCGACACCATCCGTGCAGGCCACAAAGCAGGGCTTTTTCATCTCTGGGAAATCACCTCTGAAAAGCGCCGCAAAGCCGCCCACTCCATCGAGAATTCTCGATTGCCACGGCTGAGGCCGCCGATCAGATTGAATCCAAGAAACGAGCCGATCGCCCGCCTCCACATCCACGCCGGAGTCTTTATAGGTGTGTTTCATGAACCACTCTTTAAACATAGAAAGCAGAAACTGGGAACGCAAATGCAGAGTTTACGATGTCGGTCATCCTCTAAAAATCTTATGTTGCGACGAAGAGGAGAGCTCTGCCCAAAAACCACTCCTTCCTCAGCTGGCCCAACGGAGGGGTTGTGAGGCAAAGATGGTTTACGCCCACTCTATTTTCACTCACAATTGAAGGATGATGAGACGGATCCTTATGGCCCTGGTGTTGGCCTTCGTAGCGGATGGAATGCTGGCCCGACCGGCCCTGGCGCAGGCCGATCCCGACGAAGCCTACGACCCTTTTGCCGACTACAGTGAGTTCGACGAAGCCTCTGATGAAGAAGCCGACATCTACTTTTTCAAACATGGGCGCTTTCTGACGGCGGGCTTTGTTCTCGGTCCCCGCATCTTCACCGAAAACATGGCGACGGTGTATGGCTCGGGGCCCACTTACGGAGTCTACCTCAGCTATTTTTTCGATCTGCGCCTCGCCCTGATGTTGGGTTTTTTGACTAGCGATCACAGCGTGACCATCAACACCCTGCCCTCCAACACCAGCTATGCTGGCAACGTCTCTCTGACGGCCCTCAATTTTGATTTAAAATACTATTTTAACACTCAGAACGTGACCCGGGGGCTTGCCGATCTGAATCCCTACGCATTGGGAGGCTTCAGCCAGTGGAACCGCGCCTACACATTGCAAGACAGTGATGGTTCAGACCGCGACTCCACCATCGGTTTAGATCTGGGAGTTGGGCTAGAAATCCCATTGATGCGAAAAAAAGGTTATTTGGGATTACAAGCTACTTATCACTTAGTTAGTTTTGCTGACGAAACCGGCCAGTATATTTTTGACAACCAATTGATGGACCGCACGATCAACGGAGATTTCATTGATCTGCTCGCCATCATCGGTTTGAATTTTTAAAGTTGAAACACAAACCGGCCTGAGTTCGCCCGCAGCTTAGGAGCCCGGGGCACCACTCTTCACAGCGGCCCCTGCGAGGTGCGGTCGAATCCAATCGGCCAGCTGCACACTCACCTGCTCTGCCGAAAATCTGGACGTATTGAACAGCACCAGCGGCGGTGAAAACGAAGTCTCGGCACTTTTTAAAAACCAGTCGGCGAAGGTTTTCTGATCAGAAACCACTTTGTCCGTATGGCCTCGCTCTGCGGGCCGCGCCTTGAGTCGCCTTTCCCGATCCTCATCTTCGCAGTGCAAATTGAGAAAATAAATCTGGCCAACAAGCGATCGATCTTCACAGGCGGCAAAATCTCCTGGCAATAAAGTGCCACAAATCACAGTGTGCAATCCTGTTTGCGCAAGCGAATACGCAATCCGCAACCAATTGTTGACGTAGTGGCCCTTGCCACAGCGATTCCAAAGCAGATCAGAATCCATGACCACTGTGTTCATCAATTTTTGGCGCAAGTAAGGAACCACTGTGGATTTCCCCACCCCGCTCGCTCCGGTGATCACAAAGAGCGGCTTGATTTCGGCCGGCACTTGCCAACCACAAACTTGACAGCTGAGTCCTGAGGGATTCAATCCACCCGGCACACCAATCAATGCAGAGGCTTCACATTGCCTACACAGCAATGGCATCTGGAACTTTGACCTTTAAAGGATTCATTAGAAAATGCATGCATCCTACTCAAACAGCGACAGAGTTTGCAAAAAGAGTGCAAAACAAATCACGGCGGGAATCACCCAGCGAATCATGAGTTCCCAATAGGGATACATGATCCCGCTCACCAAACGGTCTGCATTCACAAAGTGCGCTTTGCGTTCTTTGCTTGGAAAGAATTTTGGGTAAGCGAGGCAAAAAATCAAAACCGTGATCGGCAAAGCCCAGTTGACCAAAAGGCGATCTACGAGCGCGATCGTCCCATTGCTGCCAGAGCCCCCCAGTGTTGGAAAAAAAAAGTTAATCGCCGCCCCAAACATGATCAAAACAAAACAGATTGCCCCACTGAGCCACGCCGCACGACCTCGCTTCAAGTTTGGTCTCATATCTGAAAAGTTAGAAACGATCGCCTCGAGCAAACCCAAGCTGGCGTTCAACGCTGCCATATAAAAACAAGCAAAAAATAAAGTTCCAAAAATCAACCCACCCTTTTGACTTAGCAAAAAGCTAGGCAGAACTTCGAACACCAACGAAGGATCTTGGTGGGCAAATGGAAAAACTGTGAAGGCCAATGGAAACACCAAGAGCGCAGAAATCAAAGACACCATAGTGTCAACCACCGACACCCGATAGCCCATCGTTGGCGCATGGTCGTCCTCTTTCATGTAACTTCCGAAAGTCACCATCGTACCAAATCCCACCGAGAGCGTGAAAAAAACATGTCCTAGAGCCTCAGCCAAACTGGCGAGCTGCAGTTTCGAAAAATCGGGATAAAATAAAAACCGCAAAACTTCAGTGGTTCCGCCCAAAGACAAAGAGCGAGCCACCAAAAGCAAAACGAGCGTCGCGAACAGCGGCATGACGTAGTTGATCCACTTTTCCAAACCCTCTTGAACCCCTTGCGCCACAACCACCAAACACATCAAGAGATGCGCGCTGGCGAGCAACATCTGCAACCACAGATTCTGCGTCAAGACCCGAAAAGGAGATGAATCGATACTCGTTTGCCCCGAAATCAAGGCGGCAAAAAATTGCGTGAGATAGTGGAGCACCCATCCTGAAATGACCGAATAGTAGGACAGCACGATCAAACTCAGAGTCACGCACAAGACGCCAATCCAAGAGTACTTTTTATTGAGATTTCGGATCGCCACCGTCACGGATTTGCGAGAGGCTTTGCCTAAGACAAGCTCACTCACTAACAACGGCAATCCGATCACAAAGGCCATCAAAACATAGAGGAGAACGAAAGCACCCCCTCCATTTTCGCCAACCACGTAAGGAAAGCGCCACAAATTTCCCAGACCGAAGGCCGAGCCAATCGCAATCAGATAAAATCCAAAACGCGTGCGCCACCCGCCTCGTCTGGCCATGCTTATTCCTTACTCTTAGACTTCATGCAAAACACTCGAATCGGCACGCCTCGCAAATCAAAACGGTCCTTCATGTGTTTGATCAAGAAACGTCGATAACTTGGTGAAACCCCGTTGGGATGATTTGCGAAAGCAATAAAACTCGGCGGCACCTGCTGGGTCTGCGTGATGTAATAGAACTTCACATTGTTGTTGCCCCAAACTGGCGCCGGCGCCTTGCGAATCGTATCAAAGAAAAAGTCATTCAAATCGGACGTCGGAATTCGTGTGGTCAGTTTTTTTGCGACCTCATTGACCGAATTCATCAAATCACCCAGGCCAAAATGATTCTTGGCGCTGGTAAAAACAATCGGCAAATCGTCGATGAAGTGAAATTCGTTGTCCATCTTTTCCAAAAGAGTTTTTCTAAACTGAGGAATTTCTTTTCCCAAATCACTCTTATTTAGAGCCACCACGACACCCTTGTGAGCATCTAAGAGGAGTTCCAGAATTTTGGCATCTTGATCAGACGGACCTAGCTCGCCATCGATCACCAAAATGGCAATGTCACATCGACGAATGGCCTCTTGCGATTTGAAGGCCGAAATGATTTCAACATCCTCTTCGCGTCGAGCGGACCTTCGCAATCCGGCCGTATCAACCAGAATGTAATCTTGAGTTTCATAGCGAAACGGAACTTCGATGGCATCAACCGTCGTGCCAGCAATCTCGCTCACCAACAGCCGAGGCATCCCCAAAAGGGCGTTACAAAGGGAGCTTTTTCCCGCATTGGGTTTCCCGACGATGCTCAATTTGATCGTCTCGCCAGTCGCGACGCTCACTTCTTTGACGCGCGGATGGATCCACTCAAGGAGTGTGCTCAAACCCCGGCGCTGCTCAAAAGAACAGGTCAACAAATCGAAGCCAAATTCATAGAAGTCACTCTTGGCGAGATCCTCCTCATGCTCTGAATCCACTTTATTGATGATCAAAAGAGTTTCTTTACCCAAGGTTTTTACCAACCGCATGACATCTCGATCTTCTGGAATCAGACCAGATCGACCATCCACCACGAAGAGAATCAAATCCACCGTCGACAAAAACTCACTGACTTGCTCTTTGATCAATTTCGAAAAGACGTCCTGTCGTTCGGTCAATCCACCGGTGTCAATGACATCAAAATTTTTGCCCCACAAATCCACTTCTTCGATTTGCAAATCACGAGTCACGCCCGGTTGATCGCGCACAACTGCCTTGCGAGTTTCCGTCAGAATATTAAACAAGGTTGATTTACCCACATTGGGCCGGCCAACAATGGCAATCTGAGTTTTCATCTCCGTGGGCGCCACCACGTACTTAGCGCCCTCGATCCCACCAACGTCATCAACATCATCAACGTCGGTGATCAGATCCGCATCGTCATCAACACCATTTTCAAAATCCATTTCGCTCTCGTCGTCAGGAGAGGGCTGTATCGCATCCATCATATCAAGATTCTCCAGTCGTTTTCACTACGTATCCAAGGTCTTTCATCCAAATGTTCTTTTCTTGCCAGTTTTCTTTGACCACCACGTGGAGTTCTAAAAAAACTTGATGGCCCATCAGTTTTTCAATGTCTCTTCTGGCCTGACTGCCGATCTCTTTGAGGGTCTGGCCTTTTTTTCCGATCAGAATTCCTTTGTGACTTTCTTTGGGAACCCAGATATCGATCGCAATTTTTGTAAGGCTGGTTCGACTTTCGTCAAACTGTCGAACTTGGGTGCCAATGCCATAGGGAATTTCATCACTCAAGATCAACAAACACTTTTCGCGCACCGTTTCGGCAGCGAGGTCTCTGAGCGTCGCAGTTGTTAAAATTTCCGTATCATACAAAGGCTGAGGCGAAACCGGCATCACTTTCGCCAGATGATTTAAAACGTCTTCAGATTGGTCGTGACTCTTGCGCTCGGTGGTCAAATGGAAGCAGGGAACTTTGTGTTGCCTTGCGATCTCTTCGAGGATCACGATGCGTCTGGCAAAAGGCTCGAGGTCCACTTTCGTGATACCCAGACACCAAGGACGTTTTACATTCGCAACGAATTCGATCAGCTGATCGATATCTTCTTTTTTTGCCGTATCAATGGCAATCAATACCAAAACGATATCGGACTCTTCAGCCACTTCGCGAGCCTCTTGATGAAGATATTTAAAAAGTCCCTTTTCACCCGTGACAAGCCCGGGAGAATCGACAAAGGCAATCTGAGCCTGCGGACGATTGACCAAACCAATTTGGCGACGGCGAGTGGTTTGTGGCTTGGGGCTGACGATAGCGATTTTATCGATCACCACGTGGTTTAAAAAACTGCTTTTGCCCGAATTGGGCAAGCCGACAAGGCCCACAATCCCAGAGCGGAACTCCAGCGGCGCGATCGGGGGTTCGGTAGGTGAACTTGTGGGCTCCACGGGGGTGAGCTTCATCGTATCTGTCGTCATTTCGACTCCTCTTTTTCTGAATTCATAATTTCTTCTGTTGGGGTTGGGGCCGCCACCAACGACACGGCGAAGTGTTGAAGCGCTCCGTGGGCTGCGGCCTGCTCAGCATTCTTTTTACTA
>CALCCV010000427.1 GCA_937900305.1 uncultured Pseudobdellovibrionaceae bacterium
AAATTTTGCAATCCCCATGCACACCAAAAGCCTCAACACGAAAGTGTTCCAGTTTTATAAATTCCAGTTCGCTCGCTCTAAAACCACCGGAACTCGGGTGTAAGGTTCCCCAACTTGAGCTGGCGCTTTGAGTGCACAACTGTAATAAAAGAGATCGTCGATCACAGCTTTGCCAATCGGATGATCTATTTCAGGAAATCGCCAAACTCGACTGTCCGGAGCCGCTAGCTGAGGGGTTTGCACGGCCGACAGAGAGTACTTCCACAGTGGCAGACCATTGAAACTCACGATAAAATCACTACCAAAGCCGGCAAGGGAAGTAGCTCCAGGATCCATGCCTTCCGACCGACCGCTGACGAGTTCGCGATCGAGGTCGACGGTGACAATTCCTCGAAATGGCTGTTTCCCCTGAGTTACAACGTGAAAATTGTCGAGCACGATATAAGCTTTATTGTCCTTAACTATTAGACCGGTGGCCATAGATTCCAGTGGTGCCTGGCCTGGAACCAAATCGATTTGAGCGGTGATCTTTTTAGTTTCCATATCAAAAAAAGAAACTCCAAATCTACCGTGAGCAATGACCAATTTATTTTGATAGCGAGCAAACGCCAACGCATGCTGCTTGTAGCGAACGGCGGGTCTCAAAGAAGTTGGATAGATTGCCACTCTTGTTTTTTGACTTAAGTTCCACTCCTCAATCCCCGAGTACGTCAAAATATAGAGTGAGTTCCCATCTGATAGGCTATCAATTGTCGAGTCGTTGGTGGCCAGATCAAAAGGAGTTTGTCCATTCTGTAAAGGAGCCACTCGCAAAAAGCCCGGGATGGGTTCGCGCGGCTCTTCAAATCCCCGTTTGTAAGAACCAAAACCCAGATACAGGTTGTTTGCATCGAAACGAACAAAGTTCTGGCAATCACTTTGACTCAACAACGCCGATTTCCATTTCTCTGAAAGCTGACTTGCCGTCGCCGAAACACTCAATAAACTCACAAGCGCGATTAAAATCCATTGCATTTAAACCTCCATTTTAAAACACATATATTTTAAAGCATACACATTTAAAACACACCCTGCTCTGAGTGTAAAAGAGCGGAGTCTCACCTTGGCAAAGAAATTGTCGATCCCGACGCTGGTCGCTGCTGTGGCCTATCGTTAGCAAGGGACTGACTAGCTGAGTGGCCAAATGTGAGCTCTCCGCGAGTGACCGGCTCATCATGGTAGGTGCCGAAGCAGCGATCCCAGACTGAAAAAATGACCCCAAAGTTTCGTCCGTGGTGTCGTGGATTTGTACTGTGGTGGAGGTGATGACAGTGGGGGCTCATCAAAACCCAACGGAGAACGCGCGGAAAGCAAACGGGGATTGCAAAATGATGAAGATGGACTGTGAACATGTAGATGAAAAAACCAACCCCCATTTCGGCCACCGTGACGATCGGCGTTTGATTGGGAAAAATTCGATATAAAATTCCCAAGGTCAGTCCAGCCGCGGCTCCTCGACAGCCACGCAAAAAGATGGGTTCCAGTGGATGTTGGCGATGGGTGGTCAAAGGGGTCAGCTGTTCAGCACCGTGATGTACTGAATGAATCCACCACATGGCGCGGATGTGCAAAATGCGATGAGACCAGTAAGACGCAAAGTCGATGGCCAGCATTATAAGGCCGGTGACCAGGATCGCTTCGGCAAAAATCGGAAATGTTGAGACGAGAGGTAAAGAGTTTTTCACGTACACGAGCCCAAAGGCACCACCGAACGCCAATATGTTGAGCCACCGGCTCGCGAATTTGAAGAACACCAGATTCAAAAGATTGAGACCCAGATCTTGTCGCCAAGAAGATGCCAACCAAAGTTGTTTTGAAAACGCGACCGACCAACTTTTTCGCCAGGTCAACTTTTCAGTACGGCTCAACCAATACACCCCAATCAACACGGCTGAAATGATATAGGGTGGAAAGAACAGGCCGCTTGGGCCAATTTGGTTCGCGAGATTTTTCCACAGCATTTCCCACATTGAGGCCCACGAAAAAGACATTTCTTCACTCCCACCTGACATTGACCTGACAATTGTGATAGGTGGCTGGTCTATGTTCAAGACTATGCGGGCCGAGGTTGTTCTTTCGATCATTGCGATTGCCATGTCATTTGTTTCTGGAGTTTTGGTTCTCGTGGTTCGTGAAGGGCCGTCCCAAAGCTTTTCAGCGCCCGTTTTGGATCGAGAAATTCAAAAATTCAGCCATCTCAATTTGAGTTCTAAGATCGTGAAATTCCCCGGCGCCAGCGATGTCTCTAGGCCAGAAACCACATTGCCTTTCTACTTTCAATTTCCACGCGCAGAGGTCGATGCGCTTTTAAAATACGCCGGTGATTGCCTCCCTTCGAAAGAGGGGCGCAGTTCAGAATTGGCCAAGGCTTGGCTTTGGGAGGAACATCGATGTCATCCAAATCGGGCTTTACCTGAGAATTTTTTTAGAACTCCGCCGCTGATGCATCCTTCCGGTGTGTCTTATGCGCTCTTGGCAAACAAGGGCGTCCCATGGGCCTTGGAAAATCTGGGACTCTTTCATCTCTTGGAAATAAAGCAGCTAGATTTGCCATCTCTACCGGGGCCTTCTGAAATTCTACGAAACCTCGATTGGCAAGCGCTAGATGCCTTGGCCCGCGAAGAAGCGATCGTCCTCGGAACCAGCGAAGTTCTGATCCTGAACGAAAGAGAAATGGGCCAGTATCGTGTTTTTGATCGTTCGGTGTGGGATCAGTTTTGGTCTCGTACACCTTTTCTGCCTGCCCCCCGCACCTCCGGAGAGAGTTGTTTTTTGAACCGTGGCAATGTGTGCTGGATTTATGATGTGGAGAAGGCCTACTTTCAAGACGGAAAGATACTGTGGTTGCTCTTGGGTTTGTCGATTTTGCTAACCGTTTTATTGGCCGCAGTGTTGGTATTGAAAATCCGTCGGCGGTTGCAACAAGAAAATCGTTTGCAGTTCGCTCTGCAAATGGTGACTCACGAATTGCGAACTCCATTGACGAATTTAATTTTGAATGTCGAAGAGTTGCGCCATGGTTTTGACGAAATTCCGGAATCACAGCAAGAGTCGACTTTAAAAGTTTTCAATCAAGTCGAACGATTGCGTAGAGTCGCCGACACCAGTCGCTTTTATCTTTCAAAAGATCTCCGAGGGGACCTGTTGAAACCTCAAATCAGTGGGATCGCAAACTTCCGGCACTTTATCGAAAGCTGCATCGAACCACATCAAGATCGAGTGACGGTGGAGTTGGTGGATGACCGCAGCGAAGTTCGAACCGATCCCTATTGGGCCAGCGTTTGTCTAAAGCATCTGATTGAAAATGCCCTTCGCCATGGTTCCTTGCCCATTTTGGTGACGGCCAAAAATCAAAACTCGCGATGGACGGTGATGGTCCAAGACAACGGGCAAAAAATATTCAATCCACTGGAGCAAGGCCCTGCCAGTCGCGGATTGGGATTCGGCTATAAAATAGTATGCAAAATTTTACCAGCCTTGAGGGCCAAGATCCAAGTGCGCTTTCAACCCACTCAATTCGAAATCGATTTTCCGGAGTTCCCATGAAGCAGATTTGGCTAGTTGAGGACGATCAAACCTTGGCGCAAAATCTCAAAAATTATCTCGAGCGCGAGCGATATGCGGTCCACATCTTGCCGACACTAGCGTCCGCCAAGTGCTGCAATATCAAACCCGATCTCATGATCTTGGATTGGATGCTCTCCGACGGACAGGGGTTGGATTTCTTGAAGGATATGAGGGCCCGAAATGATTGGACACCGGTGGTGATGTTGACCGCGAAGGTAGATTTGGTCGACAAAGTTTTAGGACTTGAAACTGGCGCGAACGACTATCTCACTAAACCCTTTGAGCCGCGAGAACTTTTAGCCCGGCTGCGCGCCCATCTCCGTACGCCCATTGAAAATGCAAGAGAAGAAAAGATCCATCGGTACGCAGATGTTACTATTCACATGGACTCTCGCGAGGTTTATTTTTTGGATCGTCTGGTGGAGATGACCCGCAAAGAGTTTGATCTGCTCGCCCTCATGATGAGCCAACCGACGAAAGTCTTTTCACGCGATGAGCTTTTGAATCGAGTTTGGGGCTTTGAAAATTTTCCGACGACCCGAACCGTGGACACGCACGTCTTGCAGTTGCGTCAAAAATTGCGGGATGACTTAGTCCAAACCGTTCGTGGCGTAGGCTATCGGTTGAAAATTGACAATAAGTTGACGACAGGCTGACAACTCGCCAGTCGATCGAGAGCAAATTGTTCTCAGGAGGAACATATGAAAAAAACGAAATCGCTTTTAAGCTATTTTGTCAGTCTTATTTTGATCAGTGCGCCGGTGTTAGCGAGTGATTTTGATCCCGCGGTGAAAGCAGCCCACCAGGCTTATCTTGCGAAGGATGGTGAATCTCTGATAACCAACACTCGCGAAGCTTTGGTGAAGCACGCCAATCATCCGTTGATCGTGCAAAACTTAATGTCGCTCTATCGGCAGGCTCAGGGCCAAGGTTTTTTGACCAATGCACGAGTTGGTTGGAATCTACCAGCTGAACTTCCATATCTGAAAATTGAGATTCAGCGGCGCTATTTGGCTGAGCGCAATCGCGTTTTCAATTTTTTAACTGTCTCGGGCATGCTTAAGAAAGACGAATCGATCGAACAGTTTCAGCTCATTCGTTATCCCACGCAGGTCGTTCTCGATAAAAAAAATGGGATCGGCGATTGGGTGGATGGAACCTGGGAAGGAAAACCCAGTTTTTGGGCGGCGGGCGAAAAGGTTCAAAAACCGATTGAGCAGGGGCTCTATCTCGTCAATATCCAGATTCGCAATCATCCGATGGTTCAGGGTTGGGTGTTGATGAGCCAAGAAAACTCTAGCGCTTCTCCGTCCATCTTGGCGCCGACCGTGAAAGAATCAGTGGCGGTCTCCCAACCCTCAATTCAATGGCGTCGATTCATTTCTCCAGAGTATCGTGAGGGAGAGGTTCGCCGCTTGAATGTCAAGGTATCAGATGCTGCCACCCCGGAAGAAAAACAAGTCATGAGTGCCGATTTGGATCCGGATCAGACGAATTTTCGTGTGGGCGACGTCTCCTCCGCTCTGGAGTATGAGGGGGCCGAAACTTTGCCAAATGGAACCTATTACGTTCTGGTCTCTTATCAAGAGCGAACGCGATTTGGTGACGTGGTGATTGGTCGCGGAAGTACAACCAAGGTTCCCTTTTCGGTGACCTCAAAGCGCACGAAGTGAAATCGGCAAAGTAAATCTCTCAAAATATGAGGCTCGAAAGAGGGAAACGAGGCGCTTTTGATTGTTAAGAAGGGAGTTGTCAAATTGGATTGTTTATCTGGTCTGACATTCCCTTCTCATTTTTTGAGAATTCGTGGTAAAGCCGTCAGATGCAAAATTTTGAAGAGTTGAATTTAAGTGATGAGTTGAAACGTGCGATTGCAGAACTCGGCTTTACGAAGCCCAGTGATATCCAGGCGCAAGCCCTTCCCCTGTTGTTAGGTAAATCCACAGATTTCTTGGGTTTAGCGGCAACTGGCACTGGCAAAACAGCCGCCTTCTCGATCCCGCTTTTGGAAAAAATCGATACACAAAAACGAGTCGTTCAAGGCTTGATCTTGTGCCCCACCCGCGAACTTGCGCTTCAGGTGGCTGGGCAAATCAATCTGCTCGGTAAATATAAAGGTATTAAAGCCGTTCCAGTTTATGGCGGATCCAGCTATGCCGATCAAATCTATGGATTGAAAAATGGTGCAAATATTGTGGTCGGGACTCCAGGTCGGGTTGTGGACCACATCGAACGCGGAACCTTGAACCTCGAAAACTTATCGACACTCATCTTGGATGAAGCCGATGAAATGATTTCGATGGGATTCAAAGACGAACTGGAAAAGGTTCTCGAAAGTGCACCGCGAGAGACGGCGAACATCTGGTGCTTTTCGGCGACAATGAGTACGGAAGTTCGCCGGGTAGCAGATGCATACCTGCGAAAGCCAGAACAAGTTCGAATCAACAAAACCGAAATGTTGTCAGCGACCGTGGAACAAATCTATTACATGACTAAAGAGGGCAACAAAGCGGAAGTTCTTTGTAAACTCATCGATGCTGCAGATAATTTCTTTGGTTTGATTTTCTGTCAGACGAAAGCTCTTGTCATGGACCTCACTCAGTATCTCGTGGATCATGGTTATAAGGTCGATTGCCTTCATGGTGATAAAGACCAACGGGCTCGGGAGCGCACGATGCAGGCGTTTCGGGATCACCGAGTGCAAATCTTGGTGTGCACTGACGTTGCTTCTCGCGGTCTCGATGTGAAAGATGTGACCCACGTGATCAACTACTCGTTGCCACGTGAGCTCGATAACTATGTTCACCGAATTGGTCGAACGGCCCGCAGTGGTAAAACGGGAATCGCTATGAGCTTGGTGACTCCATCGCACCGACGTCTGATTTTCGACATCGAACGAATGACGAAAAGCCGAATGACAGAAGGTCGTATTCCTACTCGACGTGACATTGGCGTTAAAAAAGTTTCCACTCTGTTGCCCAAGTTTCAATCTCAAGTTCAGGGTCCTTTGGCCGTTGAATTGCTCGACGAAAAGTGGCGCGAGGCTCTCAAAGAACTTCCACCTGAAGAGATCGCCGGAAAATTCTTGGCTCTATTGATGCCAGATCTTTTTGCCAAACCGGAAGAGCGCGCGCGTTTGCCCGGGCCGATAAACCAACAAACTTCGTTTTCATCACCTTCCTCGCCAGCCCCTCAGCGCGACCGCTCCTCTGGCGATCGCCCTTACCGTGAAAGATCTTCTTACGGCAGCGGTGGTGGAGATCGAGACCGAGGCGATCGCCCGCGGGCTCCTCAGCGAGATCGGCCCTCTTATGGTGGCGATCGCGAGAGATCTTCGTATGGTCGCAGTGGTCAAGGTGGCGATGACCGCGGGCGCGCTCCTTACCGTGAGCGAGCTCCCTATGCCGGTGGCGGCGATCGTGACAGAGACCGTGACAGGGCTCCTCGTTCGGCAGCGCCCTATGCTCCGCGCGAGTCTTTCGGAGACTCTTCTGCACCTCCACGGACATCTCGCCCTTCCGCAGCTCCTCAGGGTTATGCTCCTCGCTCTGCGGCCCCAGCCCCTGCGTCCACTGAAAATTCGGCGGGATCTAGAGCCGAGCCGCCTCGAGAAAAGAAGCGTTGGTCTAAAACCCAGCATGAAGAGCGGGCTTACAGCAAAGAGCGACCACGGACGAACACGGCGAAGCCAGTTTCTCTGCGAAAGAGAAAAACTTCGTCTGAGAATTTTCGCGCACGCGATTAACTTTCAACCAGCTGAGCATCTCAAATTTCAATTCATTTCAAAAAATGCGATCCGTGGTGATCGCATTTTTTTTGGAGCGCGAAGACAAGGTTCGCCTGCATTTTGGCATGAATCTTTAAGGGAAGAGTTGATCTGGCGTCCAGGTGGCTTAGACTGAAGAGATGTCAAAAAAGATGTCAAAAAAAGTCAAAGATTTTCGGTACACTCATGCCGCAAGAGATACTCTCAGCCATGCCAAAACAGAGATCAAACCTCAGTACGAATCGGCAGAGGCCGAGAAGCTAGCTCTGCAAAAGGCCCAAACGGAACTCTCGATGATGCAAGAGCTTTTGTATGCCCAAAACGAGTGGGCCGTTTTGATCATTTTGCAGGGAATGGACACGTCCGGCAAAGATGGCCTCATTAGGCACGTTATGAATGGCGTGAATCCGCAGGGATGTAGCGTGGCGAGTTTCAAAAAACCGACGGTTCATGAACTCGACCACGATTTTTTGTGGCGATGTCACCGCGAAATTCCCGAGCGTGGTAAAATCGGTGTTTTCAATCGATCTTATTATGAAGACATTGTAGTTCCGATGGTCCATCCAGAAATTCTCGAGACGAGTCAAATTCCTCCCTCTTTGCGACAGGGAAAGAGATTTTACGAACACAGATGCGAAGCCATTGTTCAGTTTGAAAAGTACCTCGCCCGCCAAGGAGTTCTTGTTCTCAAGATCTTTCTCCATATCTCCAAAAAGGAACAGAAGAAACGTTTGCTCAGTCGATTGGAGGAGCCCGACAAAAATTGGAAATTTGAAGAAGGTGATTTGATTGAGCGAAAGCATTGGAACAAATATCAAAAAGCCTACAGTTTTTGTTTTCAACACACCTCCCACGCCCACGGCCCTTGGCACATTTTGCCCGCCGACAACAAACTTCAAGCTAGGGTCTTGGCTTCCCAAATTATCATTAAAGCCATTGCCGAGTTGAATTTGAAATTTCCGAAAGTTGAGCCCGCCAAAAAGAAAGCTATTGCTGGTTACCGCCAAAAACTACTGAACGAGGCATAGGTCCTTAAGCTTTGCGTTCGTTTCTCAAAATGCTTCTCTTTGTGTTTAGAGAGTGTAAGCTTTTTAAATCAACAGCGAGGAGACAGGATGAAAAAGTTCTGGGAAATCGAAGGAACCAAGCGCGAAGATATAACACCAGAGTTTCTATTCAATCATCGTCGCAAATTTATTCAAGGCGGGACCCTATTCGGGATGGCCTCACTGCTGCCACAATGGGCGATGGCAGCACCAAAATTCCCGGCAAAGCTGAACGAAAAATACAAAGGTGAAAAAGATTTGGCTTTGACCAAAGAAGACCTTGCGACTTCGTACAATAATTTTTACGAATTCAGCCTCGATAAAGCGGAAGTAAAAAAGAAAGTTGAATCTTGGAATCTGACCGAGACTTGGTCTGTCAATGTTGGTGGTCTGATTGAAAAGCCGAAATCCCACTCTGTCGCTGATCTTTGCGATTTGGCCGGCGGTGTGGAGGAACGAATTTATCGATTTCGTTGCGTTGAAGGTTGGTCGATGGTTGTTCCGTGGACGGGTTTTTCGCTCTCGAAATTAATTGAAAAATTGGCTCCGAAGGCCACCGCAAAATACGTTCGGTTTGAGACTTTCGGAGACAAAAAGATCGGCACCAATATCAGCAATCAACCTCAATATCCATGGCCCTATGTGGAAGGCTTGACCATGGCAGAAGCGATGCATCCGCTGACGCTTGTTGCCGTTGGTATGTACGGAAAGCCATTGCCTAGGCAAAACGGCGCACCCATTCGAATGATCGTGCCATGGAAGTATGGTTTCAAAAGTATCAAATCTTTAGTAAAAATTGATTTCGTCGACCAACAGCCGAAAACATTGTGGAATCAGTTGGCTCCTAACGAGTACGGATTTTACGCCAACGTGAATCCTAAAGTCGATCACCCGCGATGGAGTCAGGCCTCTGAACGAATCCTGGATGGCGGATTTTTTCCAAAGAAAAAACCAACACTGATGTTCAATGGTTACGAAAAAGAAGTCGCGGAGATTTATAAGGGCTTGGATCTGGCAAAGAACTACTAGGAGCGATCGTGGCAAGTTGGGTTTATCGAATTGCACTGTTGATTCCCTTATTTTACTGGGTGTCTCAGATTTTTTTTGGAGATCTTGGCGCCGAACCCACCAAAACTTTGAGTCATTGGACTGGCGAAATGGCCTTGTATTACCTGTGGTTCAATTTAGCGATTGGCGCCCTCATCGGGTTTTCATTCCGTTGGCCAGCCTGGTCCCGATTTCTTTTGCGCCACCGCCGATATTTGGGCGTGTTGACATTTTTAATTCTGGTGATTCATTTGTTCATGTATTTCGCCTTAGAGGCTTTTGAATTTAATGCGCTTGAGCAGATCGTCACCAAAACGTATCTGATTTTTGGATCACTCGCTTGGCTCATCTTGCTCGTTTTAGCTTTGACCTCAAACAATATTTCGATCCGCAAGCTGGGTGGCAGGCGCTGGAAACAAATTCACCGCACAGTTTACTTAGCGAGCTTCTTTGTCTCGATTCATGTGTTGTTGATTGAAAAGACCGACTTAATCAAGTACGGCGCTCTGGTGTCGTTGCTTTGGATTGTTCAGCTCACTCGCTTCGCGAGATTCTTAAAAAAGAAGATGCAGAAAAAGTCCGGTCCGAAGGGGCGCCGACCAAAATCATCAGGGGCCGTGTCGCCGGTCAATTGACTCTTTGGAATTTGGGCAAAAAAAAGCGGCCAGTTGGGGGGAACTGACCGCCTAAGGGGGGGTAACTTCTACTATTGCAAAGGAGTGACCACCTTTCCAGTTGGATTTATGACCTCCGAGGCCGAATAGATTCGATCCAGGGATCTCAAATCTCAACTGGAGTCGTCGAAGTTTTAGACAGGGACGGCGTGAAGGGTCCCTTCGGAAGCCGTTGAAAAAAACCGAAGGCGGTGCTTCGAGAGCGCGTGAAGGCTTGGCAAAATATGGACTAAGTACCGCCCACATTTTACTTGGAAAAAAGCTGCGCTTTTTAAACACAATCCCCCACACCAGAACGACGAAGATGAGTTTAAAAAAAGGGAAGTTTTACTTCATCAGCCGCAGTAAAATATCGCCTTTCACGAAAAGACACATTCCTGAGATCCCCCCGTTTCCTAAAAAATAAAAAAACTCGCCGTCGTGATTTCTTACGATTGGGAGAGTGTGGTAAAAACGCAGCTTTTTCCAAGGTGATGGGGGTTGTACTCAATCCCTATCACCGGCGCTCTTCCACTCGACTCTCAAAGCGACTTCATCTGCCGCAGTAAATAAAATACAAAAAAGTTTGACGCTAAAAATGGATCTACAGCGAAGCGCTGGTGGAGATTTTATTTTTAGTTCAAGGCCGCGATCGTTTCGCCGGAGATCGTCTTGGGTAGAGGCTTTTAGAGCATTGAATACAGAATTAACTCTGATCTCTGATTGCATTTTAAATTTCAAGAAGACGCGAAATTGCGTTTGTAAAACCCATGCTACA